>CANCFZ010000060.1 GCA_947377425.1 Flavobacteriaceae bacterium | reverse complement strand
GAAATAAAAAAAGAAGTTGATATTGTAAATAACAAAACCTACTATTGTCTGATTGCAAAATCGGATAATGATTCTGTAAAAGGAGCAACATTACTATACAAAAGAAATGGAAAATTCTATATTAATAATAAAGAAGGCATCATTATTTTTTGTTATGGTTGTAAAGACGCTTATCCAACGTTTGAATTCGATAAATGGGGTTGGAGTTGTGAATCTAAAAGTTTAAATACTGATTGTAAAAAAATTTCAATCATTAAATTTTAAAGACAACAATTAATCTAAAAAGCCAAGTTAGAAGTTCTAACTTGGCTTTTTTTATAAAAAAAGATTTTTAAAACTTCAGCACCATACCAACCAAGAGGTTTCTTCCTGCTTGTGGATAATAATAGGGTGTAACATCATACATGTATCCGTTGGAAATGTATTTTTTGTTGAATCCGTTGTTTAGCAATCCCGAAAAAACGATCGATTTGAAAATTGATTTGGGTTTGATTTCATAGGATACATTCAAGTCGTTTACAAAATAATTGGGCAACTTGGCTTCTTTCACTTCGATGTTATTTAAGTATTGTTCGCCTACAAATTTGGATAGTACCGAAATTTGCAAACCCTCTGTTGGTTGATACACAAAGATGTTTCCTGCAATAACACTAGGAGAATAAGATATTTTTTTGTTGCCAAAATTCACTCCTTCAACATTCAAATCAACATTTTTATTTTGACTTAACGTAAGGTTTGGTCTAATACTAACTTGTTTAGAAAGTACCACCATAGCATCAATTTCCAATCCCAATCGATAACTTTTTTCGCTATTAGAACGAATTGGATTGCCCACATTATCTAGATTTCCAGTAAGAATTAACTGGTCTTTGTATGCCATATAATATACGTTGGTATTCCATTTTACTTTTGTATTGGTGTAGCGCCAACCCAATTCGTAATCGTTTAATTTTTCTGGTTTTACTGTTCCACCTTCATAATCGGTTCTGTTGGGTTCACGATTGGCTCTTGCATAAGACGCATACAAGATGTTTTTAGAATTTATAGTATAATTCAAACCCGCTTTTGGATTGAAAAAATTAAACCTATCATTAACTGGGTTATCTCCAAGTCCGTTGGCTTTGTAAGTTACATTTCGGTATTGCAAATCTCCATAAAGACTGAATTTATGGGTTAATAGGTAATTGATTTTTGTAAATACATTGCCGTCATTTTTATTGCCATAATAATCATAATAATGGTCACCAAGTTCGCTTGTAGAAGCATATCGAGCCCAAATTACTTCTCCAAAATGTTTTCCTTTGTATTGATTGTAAGCACCGCCAAAAATAAAATCTACTTTTTTAGTTGCATAATTGGCAGAAAAAGTAGTCCCATAAAAATCATTATCCAACCACTTTTGACGAATTAAATCGGTGGTTGTTTGTCCAGCAACGGGTGTTAAACCATAATCGGCAAAGTCTTGATTGTTTTGATATTCTTCATAATATCCTTTTCCTTTGGTATAATGAATGGCTAAATTGGTGTTCCATTTAGTTGACACTTTTTCGTTCCAATGCAATTGAAAATGATCTTGTTGGTAATTGTCGGTTTGGTTGTCATAAAAGCGTGTGTTTCCAAAAGCATCAGTGAACATTCCTGCATAATTAAACGTTCTATCACCAGCCATAGTTTCGCCATCAATACCATACCACGATTGGTATGTTTTTTCTTTTCCGCCAAAAACTAATGCTTTAATTAAGGTAGTTTTGCCCACATAAGTTCCTTGAAGAAAATAGGATTTTAAATTGGAAGATGCTCTATCTATATAACCATCCGATTTAATTTGAGATAAACGTCCAGCAATTTCGAAATGGTCGTTCATTAATCCAGTACTGAATTTAACAGTATTTTTTAACGTATTAAAACTTCCTGCCGAATTGGAAATCTCGCCATAACTTTTCTTAGAATAGGAATCTGTAAGCATATTTAAACTAGCACTAAAAGCTCCAGCACCATTAGTAGAAGTTCCTACACCGCGTTGCAACTGCAAACTTTGCACTGACGATGCAAAATCGGGTAAATCAACAAAATAGGTTCCGCTTCCTTCGGCATCATTGTAAGGAATTCCATTTATGGTTACGTTTACACGAGTAGCATCGCTTCCGCGAACGCGAATTCCGGTGTAACCAACTCCTGTTCCAGCATCAGATGTTGTGACAACAGAAGGCAAAAAGTTCATCAATATAGGAACATCTTGACCAAGATTTCTAAATTGAATGTCTTTTTTGGTTAAATCACTAAAACTAACAGGCGTTTTGTTGGTAACCCGAAGTGCCGAAACTAAAACTTCATCGAGTTGGGTAACTTTGGTAGTGTCCTTTTGGATTTGTTGGGCAAAAAAAGGAATAGATAATAGAAAAAAGAAAAAAGATAATAGACTTGAAAACCGAAGCCTTCGTGCATTTGTGCCTTTGTGGCAAAATTGTTTAAATAAAATTTCCATCTGTAAAATGTTTTACAAATAAAAAGAGGTAATTATTCTTTGATTAAAAATAAATGTTTGTTTCCTATGACAATAATATAGCGTGCACACTACAAATTAGTTCGTCATTTTTCCCTTAGCAGCATTACCTGCTCAGGTTCATTGGGTATAATCTCAGCTCGTTATTTAGAGCACCCCTTTTGAGACGAGGCAAAGATAAGTCAATTACAATTACAATTGCAATTTACAAATCTGGTTTTTTACGATTTTGCTTTCTTTCGGATATTGAAGATTTGTCTTTTAATCTTTTTTCTATAACTGATCTTGGTATTTTTGTGGCTTTTCTAGGTTTCGGAACAATTAAAGCTTTTTCTATAATTTCTAGAAAACGTTTGGTAACAATGTTTTTGTTTTTTAATTGGCTTCGGTCTTCGTCACAATTTAAAATTAGAATACCTTCAAGCGTTACTTTAGATTTTAGTTTCTTTAGAGACAACTCTTTTTCTTCATCAGATAATGCTAAAGAACTTACTAAATCAAAAGTCAACACTACTTTAGATGAAACTTTGTTTACATTTTGTCCGCCAGCACCAGAGCTTCTTACGGCTTTAAAAGTGAGTTCTGAAATGATTCTATCCTTGTCCACGAGAGTTTAATTTGGTGATTGATGAGCAGGTTTTAATAAGTCATTAACCGTTTTTACCGGATTGAAGGTAATTAATGGAACTTCAACAAATAGTGTCAACCATTTTGCCATAGCTCCGTTCCAAAGTCCAGGAAGTTCAAAGGCTTTGTATGCTTTTCCGTTTTGATTTTTTTCTACTACAAAACCTGAATTGGCATCGATATATTGAGTTAAATCGAATTTCTGACCGTTGTAATCTTTGATTCCACAAACTAAATCAACTGGATTGAAATGAGTAGCACTTTCAAATATTTTTACTTGTTTCTCGTCTTTAGTATCAATTTGAGATGACTCAATTATTTGAAGAAAAGTTTTCCCTTTTTTATCGGTTACCCAAAACGGTCCACCGCCTGGTTCTCCTTCATTTTTAACCATTCCACAAACGCGAATTGGTCTGTTTAAAATGGTTATAAGATGGTCAATTTTACTTTCTTTGGTGTATTTTACAAAATCATCTTTTATAGCTATGTTCAATTTTGATTTAATATATTTTACAATTTCGGTTAAATCTTCATTTGAAATCGAGCTGTCATTTAGCATTTTCATAAACTTAAAAATGGCTTCTTGATGTTGAATTAATATTCCTGCTAATGCTTTTTTGTACAAAGCAATTGTTTCAATATGGTTTTGAATGACATTGTCAATGTTTTTAATAAAGACAATATCAGCATTCAAGTTATTCAAATTTTGAATCAAAGCGCCATGACCACCTGGGCGAAAAATGATGTTTCCGTTCTCATCTCTAAAGGGTTTTCCTTCTAAATCAACTGCAATAACATCGGTAGCTTTATCTTGATAAGAATATTTCACATTGATACTTACATTAGATATAGCTTCTACTTTCTCTTTTATATCATTAATAATATTTTGAAAATCATTTTGGTGTTCTTCTGAAACTGTAAAATGAAGAAATGATTTTTCATTAGAAGTAGAATAAAAAACACATTCGTTTAAATGTTCTTCAATTGCGGTTGCGGTATGGTCATCATATTGATGAAAAGGCAAAATTCCTTTTGGTTTATTGGCAAAATCAAATTTTTTTTGGGAAAGCATTGTTTTAATAAATCCAAAATCTTTACTGTCTTTTTCCCATGAATTATAGTCTAAAAAATTTGCTTTTGTAACTTCTAAAACATCTTTGTAAAAAGGAAACTTATCTATAGCAACTAAAAAAATAGGTAAATTTTTGTCTTTTTTTCTATTGATATAAGCGTTTATACTTTCTTCTCCATGCTTAAATTCATTCAAAAATTCATTCAAAAATTTAAACATTCTACTTGCTGCGCCAGATGCCGGAACGAACTTTTTAAGTTTTAAATTCGTCTTTTTTTCATCATAAAAATTAGAGAAATATTTTGCTTCGTCTTCCGAAATGGTTACAATACCATCATTTTTTATAGCTGCCCTATCAAGATTGATTTTTGGAATCCCATTTTTTAGAATATTAAATTGAAATTCAACAGTTTCAATTTTGACATTTCGGTTATAGATTTTAATAAAATCAAAAGAATTTAAACCTACTTCCTTAGCTTTTAGAAGATCATTTATTATTTGAGTTGCTTTTTCTAATCGCTCTTTTTGATTTCCAGACAATTTGATATATGGTTTTTCATAATCAATCAATGCTTTCTCAAAAATAGCTATTGTATTTTCTCTGTCGTTTGGTTTGTCTCTTAAATCATCTGCTTGCCAAGGTACATCAACATCTGTAAGCAAAATCAAATCGTATTTATGCTTCTTGGCAGCTCTTTCTAGAGCTCCATCACAATTGTTGTAATAAATATCCGAAAAAACTTTGGTGACTAACAAATTAGTATCACAAAAAAGGATTTTAGCGGCTTTATTTAAAGCCTCATTTTCAAGATTGGTTTGCCCTATTGCAATTGGAATTAAATCTTCTTGCTTGCAAATTTCTTGTTTAGAATTCCATTTTTCTTGTAAATAATCGCGTGCAAATTCTGGAATCCAAATGGTATTGAAATCTTCTGCAAGTTGAGAAGCAAGTGTAGTTTTTCCAGTAGATTCTGGTCCGTACATTGCAATCTTGATTATTTCTGTATGTTGTTGTTTAAGATTTTCTTCCATTCTAAATAAGCTAAAATAGCCAAAATTGTAAATATTAAATATTGTAACGACAGCATTCCTAAACCTCTATAAGCAAATAATGGAACTGCAATTATATCACCAAAAATCCATAATGTCCAGTTTTCGATTTTTTTCAAAGCCATATACCACATGCCAGTAAAAAATATTCCTGACGTAAAAATATCAATATAATTAAGAATTTCAAGTTTATAATCAAAAAAAACATAAACTAAATAAGTAATTATCATAGTTAAGATGAAGAATCCAAAGCCAATTATTTTTTCTTTTGTTTTGGTTCTTGTAATTTTTAAATTGGGTTCGGTTTTTTTGGCCATCCATTTATACCAACCATATATGCTCATTACAGAATAGTAAAAATTCATAGTCATATCACCAAAATACTTAGCTTGATATAATAAATAAACTGTTATTACTGTTGAAATTAAACCTGTTGGATATACCCAAATGTTTTCTTTTTTGGCGCAAAAAACACTTATAATTCCGAATACAAAAGCCAAAAACTCCAATGTTATTTGAAGTATAGAAGCGTTTTTGTATTGTGAAATAAAGAAGTCTAGCATGAGATTATCTATTGTTGATTTTGATTTAGGAATTGAAAAAATCATTGTCATTTTCGAAAACAGTTCCTATTACTACTAAATCTGCTCCAGCTTTGAACGCATTTTCAATTTCGTGTTTGGAACGAATTCCTCCACCAACGATTAATGGGATATTTATATTTTTTGAAACCATTGAAATCATTTCATTTGGAACGGATAATTTTGCGCCACTTCCAGCTTCGAGATAAATTAATTTATTTCCGATGAATTTTCCAGCTTGAGCCGTTTGTAATACGTATTCGTGGTTATTTCTGTCTAATGGTTTGGTTTTGCTTACTCTTTCAACCGCAGTTTCGTTACCACTTTCTATTAAAATATATCCAGTGGAAATTACTTCTAAATTGGTTTTATTTAAAATTGGAACTGCATTTACTTGATGTTCTATTAAATAATCAGGGTTTCGTCCTGAAAGCAATGTTAGAAATAAAATTCCGTCGGCTTTGTCAGAAATTTGTGATGGATTTCCTGGGAATAATAGGAATGGTAGGTTGATTTTGGATTTTAATTCGGTTATTAGTTCGTCTAAATGTGTTCCATCAAAAGAACTTCCGCCTACAAAAATGTGTGTTGCTGGAGATTGATTGATTTTTAAAATCAAATGCGAAATGTTTTCTACTACTAACTTATCTGGATCTAGAAGAATGGCTAAGAGTTTTTCATCTTTGGCTTTTGAATTTAGTAATTGTTGATAAATGTTTTTCATAATTATTTAAACCTAAAAGGTTTTTAAAACCTTTTAGGTTTGCTTACAAGTTATTTTTCAAAAGCGCAAACAAAGATATAATCTTCAGCCGAATCGAATTGGATTTTGAACTTTTCTTCTTTGTTGTTGAACTTTAGTGTTGTCGTCGCATTTTTATCTTCAAATGTAAAATTATCTTCAAAAATATGATATAAAAAACTAATTCCAACTTCATTTTTAATCTTGAAAATACTTTCTTTAATCCCCCAAATTACGGTTGCTTTTTTTATTTTTTCTTCATCATTCAAGCCTTCTAAATGAGAAACATCCATAAAACGAGAAGCTATTTTTAATGTTTTATTTTTTAATTGTTCAATATCCAATCCCACTTTTTGTTCGCTAATTACGATTGCCGAAAAATCATTGGAATGTGAAATGGAAATAAAGTTGTTGCCTTCAAGTGCCTCAGGCAACAACTTTTTAGAATTCTCTTGTTTGAGGTTCTCTTGTTGACTGAGGTTCTCGAAGTCAACTTTCAAATGCGGCTTTCCAAAAGCATCGTAATACAAATCAAAATCAGAGTAATCATTATATTGCAACAACATTCTAACGGCTAGAAATCCTTTTTGATGACTTATTGATTTCATACTTTGCAATCGTTCTAAAGTTGAAGGTTTTAGTTGTACTTGGCTAAAAAGGGTATCAAAATCTTCGGTTATTTTCCAAAGATATAGTTTAGTAGTATCCGATAATAATATGACTTTATGTAATGGCATTTAGTATTTTGTTGTTTTTCAAAAGATTAAACCTATAAACATTTCATAAATTTTAAAATAAATTATTAAATTCAAAACCTATGTTGTAATTTTGCACCAAATTATAAAAAACAAATATACATAATAGATGAGTACACAAACATTACCTTATGTAGCTTTTAAAGTGAAAGATATTTCACTTGCAGCTTGGGGAAGAAAAGAAATTGAATTGGCTGAAGCAGAAATGCCAGGTTTAATGGCGTTGAGAGCAGAATACAAAAACGAACAACCTCTTGCTGGTGCTCGTATTGCAGGATGTTTACACATGACTATTCAAACTGCAGTTTTAATTGAAACTTTAATTGCTCTTGGTGCCGAAGTTACTTGGTCTTCTTGTAATATTTTCTCAACTCAAGATCAAGCTGCTGCTGCAATTGCTGCTGCTGGAATTCAAGTTTATGCTTGGAAAGGTCTAGATGAAGAGTCGTTTGACTGGTGTATTGAGCAAACATTATTCTTTGGTGAAGACAGAAAACCATTGAACATGATTCTTGATGATGGTGGCGATTTAACTAATATGGTTATTGACCGTTTCCCAGAATTAGTTGCTGGAATCAAAGGTTTATCAGAAGAAACTACTACTGGAGTTCACCGTTTATACGAAAGAGTAAAAGCTGGTACTTTACCAATGCCTGCAATTAATGTTAATGATTCGGTTACTAAATCGAAATTTGATAACAAATATGGTTGTAAAGAATCGGCTGTTGATGCAGTAAGAAGAGCTACAGATATTATGTTAGCTGGAAAAAGAGTTATCGTTTGTGGATATGGTGACGTTGGAAAAGGAACTGCGGCTTCTTTCCGTGGTGCTGGTTCTATTGTTACAGTAACTGAAATTGATCCAATTTGTGCTTTACAAGCTGCAATGGACGGTTTTGAAGTGAAAAAATTAAACACTGTTATCGCAACTGCTGATATCATTATTACTACAACTGGAAACAAAGACATTGTTCTTGGTTCTCATTTTGAGCAAATGAAAGATAAAACTATCGTTTGTAATATTGGTCACTTTGATAACGAAATTGATATGGCTTGGTTGAACAAAAACCATGGTGCATCTAAAATTGAAATTAAACCACAAGTTGATAAATATACTATCGCTGGAAAAGATATTCTTATCTTGGCTGAAGGTCGTTTAGTAAACTTAGGTTGTGCAACTGGACATCCAAGTTTTGTAATGAGTAATTCATTTACAAATCAAACTTTAGCTCAAATTGAGTTATGGAAAAATAGTGCGGCTTACAACAACGACGTTTATATGTTACCAAAACATTTAGATGAAAAAGTAGCAATGTTACACTTAGCTAAACTAGGAGTTGAACTTGAAACATTACGTGCAGACCAAGCAGAATATATTGGTGTTGGTGTTGATGGACCATTCAAACCTGAATATTACAGATACTAGTCTGATATTAGATTTTTGATATTAGATTTTAAATATAAAATCCCGATTTCAATTGAAATCGGGATTTTTGTATTTTATTTAAACCTTTATTTTAGAAATCTATCTTACTGTATTATTTAGAGATTTTCAATACTCCAAGTTGATCGTCTGCATTCAGCATAATTTCATTTGGAGAAGCAACCATACTTGTTAAAATTCTTGGGCGAATTTTACTTTCTTTATAAGAATATACAATATCTTTTTTCATTTCTCCTTTGCTGTCAACAGTCAATAAGAACAAAGCATTTTTAGAACTTGAAGAAAACATTGATTTTGTACTTCTTTTTGTTTCTTTATCATTTTCAGCTTCTGCATTTTTTTCTAAATCTTCATAAACTATATAAACATTACCATTATAGTAAGTAGATAAAATTGATGGATTTCCTGCATTCATTTGATATTTAGGCATTTTAGAAACCGACTCTACTTCTGATTTACTATTGATATTGATAATTGCAATATCGCAGTAATAATAATAGTAAGAAGTGTGAGAACCATATTGTGAATAGGTAGTCACAATAACCAATTTATATTGTTCAGCAACAACAATAGAACCACCATCTTTTCTTTGGAAAATGTTTCTTACTTTGTAAGGGACATAATCTTCTGCTTTTTTTGGTTTATCTGGATATAATCCTTCTAATTCATATTTGTTAGACGATTTTATAGTAAGCGTTTTACAATCGATGTTAGCTGAAAACATTTCGTCTGAGATTAATGTTTTTTTACCTTTTCCGAAGAAACCACTATTTAATATTTTTAGAAATCCTGTACAAACCATAGTGTTGTTTACACCTGGAATAACATCAATAGATTCAATTTCTTTTTCGGGATAGTCAAAATCAAATTCTTTAGCTTTATCTTCTTTATTGAAAACAATTAATTTGAAGTAAAATTCGCTTTGCCCTTTTACTTTTTCATCTTTTTCTTTATAAATCTTAGCTAAAACATATACATTACCTAAATTATCTACGTTAACACTTTCTGTAGTAAACTTAGATGATTTTATTGGCAATTGTGCTGATTTATCCAAAACAACTTGAGTAAAGTCAGAATTATAAACTTTAAAATTAAGTGTGCTTGGATCTTTTTTTCTTCCTTTTAATTCATTATAAACCACAACTTTTGTTGAATCTGGCGAGATGTTTCTCAAACCAAAATTTAAAGCGTCTTCATCTGCTTCATCTAAAATCAAAGTTTTATCACTCGTTTTTAAATTCATATCAGTGAATGAACCAATCAAAATGTTTTTATCTGCTTTTCTATCGTTTTCTTTAATAAAATGGGTTATTTTATCTTTAACAAACAAAGCTCCTAGATAGTCATAACGCTTAGCATCAATATTAAAAGAAATTACCTTTTCAGATTTAAAATTCAAATCTTTATCATATTCTCGCCCTACTAACTGGTCGTCACTATCTCTATGCAAGGTATAATACCTTCCATTTTTACCGCCAAGAATAGAAACATTTCCTTTGGTTTTAATTTTTTCGGCCCATTTAAGCTCAACTGACTGAGCATTTAAGCCCAATGTTGCTAAAAGCAATAATAATTTTAAATATTTCATATTTATATTAATTTTTTGTAAAAATAAATTATTTTTGCCAAAAAACAAATCATATTTTAAACATGAGAAAGAAATTATTATTATTATCAGTTGTGCTGATTTCAACGTTGAATTACGCTCAAGAAACTCCTTCAAGAATTAAAGTTTATACTCCGTCTGGAGTTTCTAATGGTTCTTCAAAAAGCTCTAAAGACAATTCTTATAAATGGGCTGTAAAAACAGACCTTTTTGGAATAGTTTCGGGTGAATTTCCATTAATTGGGGAATATAGATTTGCTCCTAAATTTAGTGTTGAAGCATCAGCAGGAGTGACCTATGCTTATTTGCCAAACGCCTTTTTAGCTAATGACAACAATGGTTCTGGATTAGACAGCGGAAACACCAAAGCCGGTATGGGAACTGCTTTTAGAGGTGCCATAAAATTTTATCCTTCATCAGATTATGATGCTATTGAAGGTTGGAATTTTGGAATTCAAGTATTTTCTAAAACTACTAACAGAGAATATAGTGAAACTGGTGATGGAGCTGCTTTAATTAATGGATTGAAAGACTCTAAAACTAAAACTGGTCTTTCATTAATTATTGGAAAACAAATATTTCAAGATTCAAATGTAACTTTTGAAAGTTTTATTGGAGTTGGTTTTGCTAGCGTTAAAAGAGAATACAGTTCTTTGGATTCTGTTTATAACAATAGTACTAGCAGCTATTCTTACAACGTTACAACCACATCATTAACTGAAACTAAACCAAATGTTCAATTTGGATTAAGAATTGGTTTTGGAAACTAATACAACGGTTTTATCTTAATATAATAAACCCCGATTTCTGTTGAAATTGGGGTTTTTGTTTATTATTAGTTTAAAATTCATCTACAAAGTCTCTTTCAACCATTTATAAAATTCACTTTGCCAAACCATTGCATTTTGTGGTTTTAGTACCCAATGGTTTTCTTCTGGAAAGTATAAAAATCTTGATTTGATTCCGCGTAATTGTGCTGCTTGAAATGCTTCT
>CANCFZ010000059.1 GCA_947377425.1 Flavobacteriaceae bacterium | reverse complement strand
TACCAACATGTGATCGTAAGATTTTAATTTTATTCTAATTTTTTGACTCATCTTGATAAAAATTATGCGTTTCCTTTTGCTTTTTTGATAACTGCTTCAGATATATTTGAAGGTGTTTCTGCATAGTGAGAAAATTCCATTGTAGATGTAGCTCTACCTGATGAAAGTGTTCTCAATGTAGTAACATAACCAAACATTTCTGATAATGGAACATCAGCTTTAATAGTTTTAGCTCCATTTCTGTCTCCCATGTCGTTTACTTGACCTCTACGACGGTTAATATCACCAACGATATCTCCCATGTTTTCTTCAGGTGTAATAACTTCCATTTTCATGATCGGCTCAAGAATAATTGCTCCTGCCGCTTTTGCTACTTCTCTATAACCCATTCTTGCTGCTAATTCAAAAGAAAGAGCATCTGAATCGACTGGATGAAAAGATCCGTCTGTTAAAGTAACTTTCAAACTATCTACTTGGTAACCAGCTAATGGCCCAGTTTTCATAGCTTCACGGACACCTTTTTCTACAGAAGGAATATATTCTTTAGGAACGTTACCACCTTTTACAGCATTAACGAATTGTAAACCTACAGGGACTTTTCCATCAACTTCATCTGCTGGTTGTAATGTAAATACGATATCACCGAATTTACCACGACCTCCAGATTGTTTTTTGTAAGTTTCTCTGTGTGTTGCAGTTCTAGTAAACGCTTCTTTGTATTCAACTTGAGGCTCACCTTGGTTAACTTCAACTTTAAATTCACGTTTCATTCTATCAACAAGGATGTCTAAGTGTAACTCACCCATTCCTGAAATGATAGTTTGACCTGAAGCTTCATCAGTACGAACTGTAAATGTTGGATCTTCTTCAGCTAATTTTGCTAAAGCCATACCCATTTTATCAACATCAGCTTTAGTTTTTGGCTCAATAGCGATACCAATAACTGGAGCTGGGAATTTCATTGACTCAAGAATAATTGGGTGTTTTTCATCACACAAAGTATCTCCAGTTTTAATATCTTTAAATCCAACTGCTGCTCCAATATCTCCAGCTTCGATATACTCGATTGGATTTTGTTTGTTAGCGTGCATTTGGTAGATACGAGAAATTCTTTCTTTATTTCCTGAACGAGTATTCAAAACATAAGAACCTGCATCTAAACGTCCAGAGTAAGCACGGAAGAAAGCTAAACGACCTACGAATGGGTCAGTAGCAATTTTAAATGCTAAAGCTGCGAACGGCTCTTTTACATCTGGTTTACGTAATATTTTAGTTTGATCTTCTTCTAATAATTCAGCATCATCTGGATGAATTCCTTCGATACCGTCTTTATCCATTGGAGATGGTAAGTATTTACATACTGCATCCAACATGAATTGAACTCCTTTATTTTTGAAAGAAGAACCAGCAATCATAGGAATGATAGCCATGTCCATTACAGCAGCTCTAAGCGCTGTATTAATTTCTTCTTCAGTAATTGAAGACTCATCTTCCATGAATTTTTCAAGTAGATTCTCATCATAATCAGCTACTGCCTCAATAAGGATAGATCTGTACTCTTTAACTTCAGCAAGCATATCTTCTGGAATAGGCACAATCTCGTAAGTTGCTCCCATACCTTCTTCATCCCAAACAATAGCTTGGTTTCTCACTAAATCTACTACACCTCTGAAATCATTTTCTTCACCAATTGGTAAAGTGATTGCAACCGCATTAGATTTTAGCATGTCTCTTACTTGTTGACAAACCATCAAGAAGTTAGAACCTTGTCTATCCATTTTATTAACAAAACCGATACGTGGCACACGGTATTGATCTGCAAGTCTCCAGTTAGTTTCTGATTGTGGCTCAACACCATCAACAGCAGAAAATAAGAAAACTAAACCATCAAGTACACGTAACGAACGATTTACCTCAACGGTAAAATCAACGTGTCCTGGTGTATCAATAATATTAAAGTGATAAGGCAATGTTTCAGGCAATCTTTTACCTTGTGTAGTTGGGAAATTCCATTCACAAGTTGTAGCAGCAGAAGTAATTGTGATACCTCTTTCTTGCTCTTGCGCCATCCAGTCCATTGTTGCAGCACCATCGTGTACTTCACCAATTTTGTGTGATTTTCCTGTATAAAAAAGAATACGCTCTGTTGTTGTTGTTTTACCAGCATCAATATGAGCAGCAATCCCTATGTTTCTTGTGTATTTAAGTTCTCTAGCCATTTCTTACTAATTAAAATCTAAAATGTGAGAATGCTTTATTTGCTTCAGCCATTTTATGAGTATCCATTCTCTTTTTAACTGCAGCACCTTCTTCTTTAGCCGCAGCTAAGATTTCGCCTGATAGTTTTTGAGCCATAGATTTCTCATTTCTTCTTCTAGCATATAGAAGCATCCACTTCATAGCCATAGAAATTTTTCTGTCTGGTCTGATTTGCATTGGAATTTGGAATGTAGCTCCACCAACTCTACGACTACGTACTTCTACGTGAGGCATAACGTTAGTTAACGCATCTTTCCAAACTTCTAATGATGATTTCTCGTCATTATTCTTTTTTGCTTCTACGATATCCATTGCATCATAGAATACTTTAAACGCTGTAGATTTTTTACCATCCCACATCAAGTTGTTCACGAAACGTGTAACTAATTGATCATTAAATTTTGGATCTGGTAAAAGTGGTCTTTTCTTTGCCGCTCTTTTTCTCATTTCTTCGTTTTTAAAGTACGGACAAGTTACAACTTGTCCCTACGTAAATTGATTTACTTTTTTGCTTCTTTTGGACGTTTTGCACCGTATTTAGATCTACGTTGTGTTCTTCCTGCTACACCAGATGTATCTAGCGCACCACGAACAATGTGGTATCTAACTCCTGGTAAATCTTTTACTCTTCCGCCTCGCACTAATACTATCGAGTGCTCTTGTAGATTGTGTCCTTCTCCTGGGATGTAAGCATTCACTTCATTTCCATTAGTCAAACGTACACGCGCAACTTTACGCATTGCAGAGTTTGGTTTTTTTGGAGTAGTAGTGTAAACACGCGTACAAACACCTCTTCTTTGAGGACAAGAATCTAAAGCAACCGATTTACTCTTCTTAGTGATTTGAGTTCTTCCTGTTCTTACTAATTGTTGAATTGTTGGCATAATTAAATACTAATTTTTCTTTTATTTATTAATTCCCCACTTTTTAGGGGTTGCAAATGTAGTAATTATTTTTACTAAAACAAATCATAATTAATTAATTTTCAACACAATTCTTCAACAACTGAAAAAATATAAGATACTTTGGAATTTTACGTTATTTTTACAACGATTACAAAAATTAAAATGATTAGCTAATTAGCCCTGATGCAAGGGAAAATCCTTTTTAATTGTTGCCTGAGGTTCTCGAAGGCAACAATTAAAAAGATTTGGAAAGGCAGCAGGAATAAGGATTGCAAATAAAGCCCGAGCCATTCGCTCCAAAAAACTGAACTGAATTCAGCTTAAATGAACAAATTAATCTCAATTCTTATTTTCTTTATTAGTCTGAATAGTTTCGGACAAAGTTTTCGTTTGAAAATTATTGGCAAAAATGACAGTCAAACCAAAACTATTGATTCTATTGGCTATAATAATAAGTTTGACAATGCAAAAAGTGTTGTAGATGAGACTAAATTATTTTCAGAAAAAATAGTCAAAATTGGTTTTTTGGAATCGGAACTTTTGGAAAGTAAAAAGCAAAATGACAGCACTTTTTTATACCAATATAATTTAGGCTCAAAAACGGAATCTATACATATATATATAGGTAAAGATTTTGAGACTAAAAATTGGAGTTTGTATGATGTGAAAAAAGATACTTTGATTTTGCCTTTTTCGGAAAGTGAAGCTTTTTTAAATTCTACTTTGAAGAAACTGGAATTAAAGGGTTTTTCGATGGCGAAAGTGAAATTGGTAAATATTAAAAAACACACCAATTATATCACTGCTGACTTGAATGTGACTTCAGACAAAAAACGCCAATTGAATGATATTGTTTTTAATGGTTATGATAAATTTCCTGAAGGTCATAAAAACAATTTGAAACGTTTGTACAAAAAGCGCGTTTTCAATCAAGATAATTTGGAAAAATTATACAAAGACATTGCGCAATATCGCTTTGTGAAACAAACCAAATATCCTGAAATTTTATTTACCAAAGATTCTACCAAGGTTTTCGTTTATGTCGAAAAAGCCAAAGCTAATAATTTTGATGGCTTTATTGGCTTTTCAAATGATGAAAATAAGAAAGTACTTTTCACTGGTTATTTGGATTTGACATTAAACAACGTGATGAATTCGGGTGAAAAATTAGCTTTGTATTGGAAGAGTAATGGTCAAGACCAGAAGACGTTTAATTTGGGTGTTGAAATTCCGTATGTTTTTAAAAGTCCGATTGGTTTAAAAGCGCAATTGAATATTTTTAAACAAGACAGTACCTTTCAAAACACTCAAACTGCTATTGATTTGGGTTACTATTTCAATTATAATACGAGATTTTATTTGGGTTATCAATCGGCAGAATCTAGTGATATTAAAAATTTGAATACTGCAACATTGAGTGATTATAAGAATAAATTTTATACGAGTAATTTTGAATTTATAGATTACAATCCCGAAGGATCGGGAGTTGATTTTTTATTTCCGGAAAAAAGCAATTTTAATATCAAGATTGGAACTGGAAAACGAGATTCTAAATTTCAGAATAATTCGCAGTTTTTTGGAAGTGTGAATTTGAAACATAACTTTTATTTAAACAACAAGAACATTATTAATATTAAAAGTCAGAATTTTTATTTGCAAAGTGACGAGTACATTATTAATGAATTGTATCGTTTTGGCGGCATTAATTCGATTCGTGGATTTAATGAAAATACACTTCAAGGAAATCTGTTTTCATCAATTTTATCTGAATATCGTTATGTGCTTTCACCAAGTATTTATCTACATTCTATAATGGATTACGCCTATTTTCAAGATAAAACCACCAACTTAAAAGGCAATTTACTCGGATTGGGTTTTGGTTTTGGAATATTAACCAAAAACGGACTTCTGAATTTAGTTTATGCCAACGGAAGCACAAAAGATCAAGCTATTAAACTTTCCAATTCGATTGTTCATATTAGTCTGAAAGCTACCTTTTAAACTCTTAACTATTTAAACTTTTAAACTTCTTAAAAAAGTTTACCTTTGCGACATGGAAAAAGAAAACCAAATTTTTGGAATTAGAGCGATTATTGAAGCAATCAATGCTGGAAAAGAAATCGACAAAGTATTTGTACAAAGCGATGCGCAAAGCGAATTGATGCAGGAATTGATGAAAGCGATGAAAAAAAATAGCATCAATTTCTCTTATGTTCCAGTTGAAAAATTAAATCGATTAACACTAAATAATCACCAAGGTGCGGTGGCAACCATTGCTCCTATTTCGTTTGTAAAATTAGAAACTCTTGTTGATAGTGTTGTAGAAAGCGGAAAAATACCTTTGTTTTTGATATTAGATCAATTGAGTGATGCTAGAAATTTTGGTGCCATAATTAGAACTGCTGAATGTACTGGGGTTGATGGAATAATTGTTCAAAAAACAGGTTCTGCTCCTGTAAATGGTGATACTGTAAAAACTTCTGCTGGTGCTGTTTTTAATGTGCCAATTTGTAAAGTGGATCATATTAAAGACGCAATTTTTTACCTTCAAGGAAGCGGAATTAAAACGGTTGCTGCTACCGAAAAAACCGAAGACAACATTTATGATATTGCGCTAAACGAACCAATTGCCATAATCATGGGAAGTGAAGATAGAGGAATCAATCCGTCTGTGCTAAAAATTGTTGATGCAAAAGCTAAGTTACCAATGTTCGGAACTATCGGATCATTGAATGTTTCTGTAGCTTGTGGAGCTTTTCTTTATGAAGCCGTTCGTCAAAGACAGTAAATAATATAAATTAGGAGCGAATGGCTTGGGCATTTTCAGCAAACCATTTTCCTGCTATACATTACAATAAAAAATGTTCCGAAACAATCGGGACATTTTTTATTTTCATTCCTATCAGGGCTAGTTAGCCAATTATTTTAATGTTTGTTATCGTTAGTCGCTTCCTTAAAAACATAAACATATTTTATTGGTTCTGAAACAACTTCTTCTTGCTCTACCTCTATTTCCTCAGGTTTTGGTAGGTTTACAAAATTTCCGTTTTCATCAAATCGTTTCATAAAAGCATCTTCTTGCGGATTGAAATCGGATTTTTCCCAATCATATTGTATGTCTTTTACATAATCAGGCGTTTTAAATTGCATTGCAAATATAAATCCTGTTAGCAATCCAGCCAAATGTCCTTCCCACGAAATGGAACTTTCACCCACAATTTCGGGTTGCGGAAAAACATACCAAATCATGCCACCATACAATAAAACTACGGCAAAAGATAATGCCATCAATCGGTAATATTGTGTCCGTAATCCTTTGAAGAAAATAAACGAAACCAACACATAAATCAAACTACTTGCACCAATATGATAGGATTCACGTCCAATTACCCATGTGATTATTCCAGAAAGGAAAATTCCGTAAACCAAAACTTTCAATGAAACATCACGGTAAAAATAAATCAATGCTGTGGTTAAGATAAAAAGCGGCAATGTGTTACTTGCAATATGATTCAAATCTCCATGCAAAAATGGACTAAAAATAACACCTTGCAATCCTGAAAAAGTCCTTGGATAAATTCCGTGTACATCCAAATTTAGGTGAAATGAATTGTCGACATAAAAAACAAACCAATTCAATAACAGCATCACTGTTGGAATAATCCAAGTTGCTGGTGAGAATTTGAAATGATTTAGTTCAGAGTTATGTATCATATTGTCAAAACATTTATCAAAAATACAACCAATAATTTTTTAATGCTATTTTGTCATAACTAATTAGATAATTTGAGAATGAGAAAATGAGAAAATGAGAAAATTTGGTAATGTGAAATTAGAAAAAATAAAAATTGAATTATAACGAATAAATATAATTAAATTTGTTGAAAGATTTTTTAGATAATTTTCTAATTGACAAATTATCTAATTTTCTCATTCTCAAATTATCTAATTAAAAATGGAAGCACCTTTAGCCGAACGCATTCGTCCGCAGAAATTAGAAGATTACATAAGTCAGTTGCACTTGGTTGGCCCGAATGGCTCTTTGACGCAACAAATTGCTCGTGGCGTAATTCCGTCAATGATTTTTTGGGGCTCTCCTGGAACTGGAAAAACTACTTTGGCACAGATTATTGCTAAGCAAAGTAATCGTCCGTTTTATGAATTGAGTGCAATAAATAGTGGCGTAAAAGACATTCGTGATGTGATTGAAAAAGCGAAACAAAGTGGCGGATTGTTCACAGCAAAAAATCCAATTTTGTTTATTGATGAGATTCATCGTTTTAGTAAATCACAACAAGATTCGCTATTGGCAGCTGTAGAAAAAGGCTGGGTAACTTTAATTGGAGCAACGACTGAAAATCCGAGTTTTGAGGTAATTCCTGCATTATTGTCACGTTGTCAGGTTTATGTATTAAATCCATTTTCTAAAGAAGATTTATTAGCGCTTTTGGAACGAGCGTTGAAAGAAGATACCTTAATTTCTTCCAAAAAAATCAAAATCAAGGAATCAGAAGCATTGTTGCGACTTTCTGGTGGCGATGGACGCAAACTATTAAATATTTTTGAACTGGTTGTAAATGCAAGTCCTGAAGGTCAAATTACAATCACAAACGATAAAGTTTTAGAATTGGTGCAACAAAACACCGTATTGTATGACAAAACTGGCGAACAACATTATGATGTTGTTTCGGCTTTCATTAAATCCATTCGAGGAAGCGATCCAAATGGAGCGGTTTATTGGTTAGCAAGAATGATTGAAGGTGGCGAAGATGTAAAATTTATTGCAAGAAGAATGTTGATTTTATCTAGCGAAGATATTGGAAATGCCAATCCTACAGCTTTTATAATGGCAAACAATACGTTTCAAGCAGTTGCTGCAATTGGTTATCCTGAAAGTAGAATTATCTTGAGTCAATGTGCAGTTTATTTGGCTACTTCACCTAAAAGCAATGCCAGTTATATGGCGATTGGCGAAGCGCAAGCTATTGTAAAACAAACTGGTGATTTGCCTGTTCCAATTCATTTAAGAAATGCACCAACCAAATTAATGAAGGAATTGGGTTATGGCGATGAATACCAATATTCACATAATTATGCTAATAATTTTAGCGAACAAGAATATTTACCTGATGCAATTTCAAATACTGTTTTTTATAATCCTGGAAGTAATTCTAGAGAAAATGGAACTAGAGAGTTTTTAAAAAATCGTTGGAAAGATAAATATGGGTATTAACAAAACTTCAATAAGATTTCAATTTTAAAGACAACAAACATTCAACTTCTCTGTAACAAGAACATTATCTTTATAGTATTCTATAAAATTATCTTTTCCTTTTTTTATTACAACACCATTTATTTTATTTGAAATTGCGATAAATATATTTTTATCCGAAGTTTTATAAACTTTTAATACTACTGTAGAAGTTTTAGAGTCAATTAATAAAAATCCGTTTTTTATTGTTTCGGCAACTAATAAATTTGAAATAATTAGATCACTTTCTGCAATTTCAATTCCATTATCTTCCATTACAGGATTACTTTTTATTAGTGCTTTTTCATCTTTTACAAATTTATTTTCTTTATGATTTTCAACATCACTTGGCTCTCCAATCATTCCCAAACTTTTTTCAGTAGGTTGAAATTTATGACCTTTCAAAACACTAAAATTATCAAAAGCCTGACGTAAAGCAAGGTTATAAGCCACTTTAAATTCTTTATCATTGCTTTTTCCTTCTTCTGATATAAACAAAACATTGTTTTTACAATCCTTAATCACAACACTTAATTTAGTTGTAAACATATTGCTATTACTAAAAACATCGATAAAAACTTTATTACAATTAGTACTTGCAAAATCATTGGAGTAAGTTTCATTATCAAGATAGGTTTCAAAACCATATTTTTCCATGTACATTTTTGTTAAAGCATTCAAATTGTACATATTTGAGTCTTTCAAAAAAGAAAATTTCGCAGGGATTAAAGCATATTTATATTCATTCAAATTTTGAGAAAATACTGTAACAGAAACCAATAGAAATAAGATTAGAACTTTTTTCATTTATAGAAATTTTTTTAATTCAATTAAATGATTGACTTGTTTTATATGATTTGGAATTTCGATTTTACTTTCGTTAAAATGAATGGCATCAATTCCGAAATTTAATGCGCCATTTACATCGGCATCAATGCAATCTCCAATCATTATTGAGTTTGATTTTTCAGCATTAGCTTTTGATAAAGCGTATTCAAAAATCATTGGATTGGGTTTTTTAACGCCTGCCATTTCTGAGTTGGTTACAGAAATAAAATAATCTGAAATTCCTGAATTTTTGAGTTTTTTATATTGAACCTCAGCAAATCCATTGGTTATTATGTGTAATTTGTATTTAGAATTCAAATAATCCAAAACTTCTATTGCTCCATCAAAAAGGACATTGTTTTCAGGTAAAAAGGCAATATAATCTATCGCCATTTGATTTATTTCTTTGTCTGAAATAGTATAATTCAGCGCATCAAAAGAATCTTTTAATCGTCTGTATCGCAACTCATCATGAGAAATTTTATCGACTTGATACAATTTCCAACATGCTTGATTTATTGGCGCATAAACTTCCACAAATTGTTTCGTAACTATAGTTGGATGTTGATCTTTAAATATTTTATCAAAAGCCAATTCAGAATTTTTATCAAAATCCCAAAGTGTATGATCTAAGTCGAAAAAAACATCTGTAATTTGATTCATTTGCTAAAAAATTTCTTCGTCTTTAAAACTATAATATCCTGTTTCTGTGATAATAATGTGATCTATAACCAAAATATCCATTTGTTGTCCAGACAATTTTAGCTTTTTAGTAATTTGAATATCTTGTTCGCTCGCAATTAATTTTCCAGAAGGATGATTGTGTGTCAAAATTAAACAAGTTGCATTACATTCCAATGCGGTTTTGAAAATTATTCTGGCATCAACAACCGTACCTGTAATTCCGCCTTTTGATAATTGCGCTTTGTGAAGTACTTTGCATGAATTATTGAGATACAAAACCCAGAATTCTTCATGTGGTAATTCGCCAATTATAGGTTGCATTATTTCAAAGACAACTTTGCTAGACGTTATTTTTTTATGTTCTAATGCGTCTTCATTTCTTCGTCTTCGTCCTAATTCTAGAGCAGCAGCAATTGAAATGGCTTTGGCTTCTCCAATTCCTTTAAATTCGATTAGTTGTTTGATTGAAAGTTTTCCTAATTGGTTCAAATTATTATTTACAGAAAATAAAATGCGTTGGCATAGTTGCACGGCACTTTCATTTCGGGAACCAGAACCAATTAATATTGCAAGTAATTCGGAGTCAGATAAGGAAGATTTTCCTTTTAGAAGAAATTTTTCTCGTGGGCGATCGTCTTCAGCCCATTGGTTGATTGGTGTGTACATGATTATTTTGGCGTTTATTAAAGCACAAAGAAACTTATTTTTTTAATACGTTCAAAATAAAATGATTGAAAATTTACGTGATAGAGATAAAACACCTCTATTTAAAAATTAAATTATTAGCCTTTTTAATTTAAGAATTCATTACTCTAATTTATAATCTAAAATTTTATAATAGCCCCAAAACCCTTCTTGACATGTAAAAGTTATTTTTCTAGTTTCATTAGAAGTTTCAACATCATCTTCATCGACATTAAAAGTTTCTAATTGATTACTTTCATCTAAATAATAAATATAAGAAAAAAGGTGAATTCCTCTGTTTCTATTATTTTTAAAAGTTGACTCAACTGTGTATGTCTTTGTAATTAAAGGTTTGTTTGTTGTGCTGTGATTCATTGCAATTTTAAACACAACATTTACAACTGTTACCACTGAGAAATAAGCAAAAAACAATGCTGATAAAATTAAAATTCCGTTAGACAAAAAAGTGTCTACTAAACCACTTGACTTAGTATCTGTTATATACTTAATAAAGATTCTATTGATGAAATAAAACACAATAACTCCCAAAATCATTGGCAGGACAACAAATATAATGTTGTATTTTAAATCTAATTTGAGAAATTGGTCATGCCACAAAAAATAATTTAGAAAACCAACTATCATTGAGAAAATAAAAATTCTTGAAGAACGGTTGTCTTCACTATATCTGAGATACTTTGATTGCTTCTTACTTTCTTTAAATTGTTGTTGCCTTATGCTCATTTTAACTAATCAACCCTTTCACTTCATCAAAATTCAATCCACCGTAATTACCCGAACTCATTAATAATAAAGCTGAATTATCAAAATTTTGAGTGAATAAGAAATTTTTGAAATCCGCTGGATTAGTATAAATAATCAAATCTTCTCTTTGGAATGACTGTGCAATTTGATCATAAGTTACTTCTTCTAGTTGCTTAATTTTTACAGCATCAGGTGAATAAAAAACTACTGCAATATCGGCT
>CANCFZ010000058.1 GCA_947377425.1 Flavobacteriaceae bacterium | reverse complement strand
CCAAAAATAATTATAAAACCAAACTCAACCGACTTTTAGATTTTATCGATAAAGAATATGTGGACGACGTTAAAACCGATTCAATTGTTGATTTAACAGTCACCAATATTCTTGCAAATCTCGACCCACATTCGGTTTATGTACCGCCAAGCGAACAAACTTCAATTGCCGAAAGTATGAAAGGTGATTTTGTTGGAATTGGAATTAATTTCTATTCCTACAACGATACAATTGCCGTTATAAAACCCATTGAAAACGGTCCAGCACAAAAGGCCGGAATTAAAGAAGGTGATCGAATTTTATATGCTGATAACTTCAAGCTTTTTGGCAAAAAACTTAAAAATGAAGTTTTATACAGCAAGTTAAAAGGACAAAGAGATTCAGAAGTTACGTTAACCGTTTACCGAAAATCAGAAAAAAAACAATTGAAAGTTACTATAAAGCGTGATGTTGTTCCAATTAAAAGTGTTGACGTCGCTATCTTACTAAACAACACAACTGGGTACATAAAAATCAATCGTTTTGCTGAAACTACTGGTCAAGAATTTCATACGGCTTTATTGAAATTAAAGAAAAACGGAATCAATTCGTTAGTAATTGACTTACGTGAAAATGGCGGTGGCTTTATGGAAATGGCAGTTCAAATAGCTGATGAATTACTAAAAGATAAAGAATTAATTGTTTTTACAAAAAACAAAAAAGGAAGTATAGATAAAACGTATGCTACAGAAGACGGCGATTTTGAAATAGGTCGAGTATCAGTTTTGATTGATGAAAATTCAGCTTCTGCAAGCGAAATTTTGGCTGGAGCAATTCAGGATAATGATCGTGGTACTATTTATGGACGACGTTCATTCGGAAAAGGATTGGTGCAACGCGAAATGGATTTTGACGATGGTTCGGCGGTTAGATTGACAATAGCGAGATATTACACCCCAAGCGGTCGTTCGATTCAAAAACCCTATAAAAAAGGTGATAGTCAAGATTATTACAAAGAATCTGAAGACCGATTTGCAAGTGGTGAATTGTATGAAAAAGGGAAAATGAAAATTTCAGATTCACTAAAGTTTAAAACGAAAAGAGGACGAATTGTATATGGCGGTGGCGGAATTGTACCCGATGTTTTTGTTCCTTTAGAAGTGGCTCATGGCAACGAAAGTTTAGAATATATTTTACAAACAGGAGTTGTTGGGCATTTTGTTTTTGAACAATTGGACCAAAATAGAAATCTATTTAAAGACTTAAATTTCGAACAATTTCAAGCGAAAATGAAAGACAATTCGTATTATATAAGTCAGTTGGAAAAATACTTGTCTAAAGTAGGAGCAGAGCTCGATTTGAATAAAAACAAAGCAATCGTAAATCGGTATATTACAGCAGAATTCGCTCGACAATTATTTGGTGAAAACCAATATTATCAAATTGTTTTGAAAGAAGATAAAATGATTAAAGCGGTTTTGAAGTAAACTATTATAGAAATGAAAAAATTATATTTAGTAGTAACATTATTTGTTTTTAGTTATTCGTTTTCTCAGGAATACTATTCATTTAATGATACAATTTACAATAAAAGCGATTTTAATTTACTTTTAAAAAGGAAAGAAAAGCAAAAAAAATTAAAGGCTTATTTCATTCCGAATAAATCCAATATTTCAAATGATTCCATTATAAAATATGGTACTTTAGCAATGTTTCCTAAAGATTTTGAGATAGACAAAATATATGATAATTTATTAAAACCACTTCCTTATTTTTATTTAGAAAAACAAAAAGGAGGTTTTCTAAATTCAGATAGTTTAAAAGGAAAACTTACTATAATTAACTTGTGGTTTACAAATTGCCCACCTTGTGTTGAAGAAATTCCTATTCTTAATAATTTGAAAGAAAAATATGGAGAAAGTATTAATACTATTGCCATAACGTTTGAAGATCGAGAAAAAGTAATGCAATTTAATCAACTTCATAAATTTGATTTTGAAATAGTAATTAACGCAAAAAAGTATATCAATTCTTTAGGGGTTAATGGATATCCCAAAATAATAGTTTTGGATAAGTACAATATTGTTAGATACATTCCTTTTGGAATTATTGCAAGAGATGTAGAATCTAGTGAATTTTTACTTCAAGAATTCACTAAAAAAATCG
Organism: Flavobacteriaceae bacterium; assembly: GCA_947377425.1. Classification (GTDB taxonomy): domain Bacteria; phylum Bacteroidota; class Bacteroidia; order Flavobacteriales; family Flavobacteriaceae; genus Flavobacterium. The sequence goes on along the minus strand of CANCFZ010000058.1, from coordinate 9,762 downwards.
ATGAATTATTAAAAGAATAACTATTTCCTAATCGAATCATGAGCTTGGCTCGAAATCCCATCATTCCATAAAGTTAGAATATCAGTTGCTACAGCGGCGCCACTTCCGGCAGCAATGGCTAGTTGACTTCTGTGGCCAGCTTGAGTTCCAGTAACATAAATTCCATCAGCAACTTTATGATCGTCATTTTTTAGTTGGATGCGATTTTTTTCGGCTATAGATTTTTTGTGCGGTTCAACATAGTGTAGCAATCCTTCAATCGCAAATGTGTTAGCAGAACCAATTCCAATCACAATATTTTCAGTTTGATAAGAATTCTTATTTGTAACAACTGTAAAATTTGGAAATTCGCCTTCAATTGCCATTACTTTTTCATTTTCAATTTGAGTAATATGCGGATATAAATTGTGAAGTTGTTCCAAACTTTCGATTAAAAGCTCTGATCCTAATTTGCCAGGAGCAATTCCGTAAGCATTATTAAATAAAGCATCTTGAAGAGAAGAAGTTTTTTGATGAGCAATAATTCCGATTTTTTTGTCTTGAGCAAATAATTTATTTTTAGCAGAACCTAATACTAAAGCACAAGAAACGCCAGAAACACCGCCGCCAATTATTAAAACATCAAACATAAATTAGAAAATTACAAACCGCAAATTTCAATTTCAAAAAAATAGAATTTTGAATTTCAGTTTTGGGATTTAATTGTTTTTATTGATTTTTAAGTTTTTCTTCTATTTTTTTTGACATTTTGAAGATTAGAAGAATAAAAACTGCACAAAAAGAAGCTATAATTCCAATTAAAGCAATCATGCTGTTTCCCTCAAAAGGTTTATTAAAATCTAACTGGGTTATGTTGAAAATGATAAGCGCAATTGCTAAAATAATTAATATAGTAGTAAAAATTTTCATCGAATATATTTAGAGTGTAAAAATAGTAAAATTTGATTTAAACGAACAATCCTTTAACATTAGCTGCAAATAATTTAACAGCAATTGCCAATAGCACTACACCGAATGTTTTTCGGATTACTCCCAAACCATTTTTACCTAATAATTTTTCAATTTTGGAAGAAGATTTCAATACTGCATAAACCAAAATAATATTCAAAATAATGGCAATAATAATATTTACAGTTTGAAACTGAGAACGTAATGAAAGCAATGTAGTCATTGTTCCAGCACCTGCAATTAAAGGAAATGCCAAAGGAACAATGGATGCTGAACTGGCTTCTTCTTCTTTGTAAATTCGAATTCCGAGAATCATTTCAAGTGCTAAGAAGAATAGAACAAACGAACCTGCAACAGCAAAGGAATGTACATCAATTCCGATTAATTTTAATAATTCTTCTCCAACAAAAAGGAAAACAATCATAATTGTTCCCGCAGCGATTGACGCTTTTTCGGATTCAATATGACCGTATTTTTGTCGCAAATCAACAATAATTGGAATCGTTCCAACAATATCAATTACGGCAAAAAGCACCATTCCGATAGTTGCAATTTCTTTAAAATCAAATCCTAACATATTGTTTTATTTAAAAATGCAAAATTAAGACTTTCAAAATTGTTAAAATCTAAATGATACGTTAATTTTAGGATACTAATCAAAACCATAAAATCATTTGTACCTTTGCCAAAAAATTAGATTAAGAAAAACATCTAAAATCTAAAATTTAACATCTAATATTTTAAGTATGTTTCAATTAGGAAAAACCATAGTTTCAGAAGATATTTTAGAAAAAGATTTTGTTTGCAATCTCTCCGCATGTCATGGAGCATGCTGTGTCGATGGTGATGCAGGTGCGCCTTTGAGTGAAGAAGAAACCAAAATTATGGAAGAAATTTATCCAAAAGTCAAACCATTTTTGAGAAAAGAAGGTATTGAAGCCATTGAAAGATTAGGAACTTGGGTAAAAGGAACGGAACAAGATTTAGAAACTCCGTTAATTGATAATAAAGATTGCGCTTATGTAATTTTTGATGGGAAAACAGCACTTTGCGGAATTGAACAAGCCTATAATCAAGGTGTTATTTCATGGAAAAAACCAGTTTCTTGTCATTTATATCCAATTAGAGTTAAAGATTTTACAGAGTTTGCAGCGGTAAATTATGATAGATGGGATATTTGCGATGACGCTTGTTCACTCGGAAAAGAATTAGAAGTTCCAATATACAAGTTTGTAAAAGAAGCATTGATAAGAAGATTTGGAGAAGATTGGTATATGGAACTTGAAAAAGTAGCTGAAGAGTTGAAAAAAGAGAGATAACAAAAAAACCGTCTGTTTAAAACAAGACGGTTTTTGTTTAGAAAATAGACTCGAACCCGATAATTTAATTATTTTTTTCTAAAAATTTAATAAAAAACTTGTGGAAAAAATAGACTCGAACCCAATACTTTAATTAATTTTTTCTAAAAATTTAATAAAAAAATGTGGAGAAGATGGGGCTCGAACCCACGACCTCTTGACTGCCAGTCAAGCACTCTAGCCAACTGAGCTACATCCCCAATGTTTTAAAAAGCAGTGCTCAAAGATAATGAAATTCCGGTACTTTGAGGAACATATCTGCAAACTCCTCCTGCACAAACCAATCCGCCTCTTTGGCGTCCATAATTTAAAGCAACACGAGTACTTCCTTTTTTATACGAACCACCAAAGTTATAAAAGTGTATTCTAAATGCGTCAACTCCGTGTGAAATTAAATCAGCATTTGCGTTATAACCATAATTGTACATGTCAGTAATATACATAGACCAATTGGCATTGTGATTGTATTCTAAAGACGATGACATCCAGTTTTTTCTATCAGAATCTGCCCACATGTGCTCTAAACCAAAAGTAATTGATTTTGTTTTTGCGAATTTTATTGTTGATTCTGCCGTTACAATATTTGTTTTAATCAGTAAATCTGCTGCTCCTGTAATAACTCTATTGTTATAATATTGATTAATATAAGAAATTGTTCCGTTAACTTTTGAACTTAATTTTTTAGAAAATTCGATATTATAATCTGAGTAATATTTTTCTTTTGTTGAGAAAAAATCAGTTTTATAATTGGGAGCATAATTTCCGTATTGATCTTCAAAGGTATATTTTCCACCTAAATTGAACCAATTAGAACAGTTTAAAGCAACTTTTGTTCCATATTTACCTCCAAACGAACTTCCTTTTTTGAATTCATAAAAGAAATCTACTTGACCGCCAATTTCACCAGCTTTTGCAATTCCGTTGGTTGGATCAATATTTACACCAGCTTGAGCTTGATAAACATAGATGCTAGAAAGATTTGAATGATTTTGTTTTGTTAAACTTGGCAAAAAGTTCATTAATCTATCATTATAAAATAAACTGCTTCTTTCAGTTCCTAAAAATTGAGGTTCTCTTTCGGATAAAAAGGTCATATTTTCTAATCTTCTTAGTGTTGTGTCAAATCCTAATCCTTTTTTAGAATAACCAAAATTAACCAAAACAGCAGAACCTGGTTTAATGAAATCATTGCTAATTTTGTTAGTTGCAGCAATTAATACAGCATCTTTAGATTTCAAATTATACTCTCCGTTTATATAAAATTTATTTTTTGCAAAACTAAATCTTCCTGAATAAGCATTAGTTAGATTAGAAAAATTTGGAGTAGTAAAGTAGCTTTTTTCAAACCTCCCTACATAACTTAACCCAAAACTTAACTCAAAACCATCTTTTTTTAATAAAGAACTCAAGTTGAAATTTGAATCAAAACCAAAAATTTCACCTTTACCAACATCAAATCCTGTTCGGTGTTTTCCATACAAAGCGGTTAAAGAAATGTTTTCATTTGGTTTAAAATTAACTCTTCCACCTCTAATGGCATTATTGATTCCTAATGATCTGTCTTCGTAACTCCTTAGTAATAATCCACTTCCAAATTGTTCGTAAAAATGACCAATTGTAGCGTCTATTTTTTTAGATTTATAGTTTGCAAAATAAGTTGCTAAGTTAGTTCCTTTATACTTTGGATTGTAATTTAATAATGCAAGTGATTCATAAGATTCTGCTTGTAATCCAGTTGTCCATTTGCCATAATTATAATTTAAAGATAAATAATTATTGGACCTCAAAGGAACTAAATCGTGTTGAATATCTCTGTTTTTATCATTCAAATACCATTGACTGTTAGATTCAAAAGAACCTGAAATTCTGCCTTTTACAGAATCTTTTTTTTGTTCTTGAGCAATTAACAATGAAGTAAATAAAACAAATAGAACTGTAATGTAAGAAGTCTTCATTTATTTTAATTCTTTTAATTTTTCGAATAATTCTGTTTCACCGCCAGGCGTATGGCCATTTTCTGTAAAAACAATTTTACCGTTTTTCACAACTATTAAGTAGGGAACATTTGAAATTCCTAAGCTTCTTTTAAACTCTTGATTGGTATCTAACAAAACAATATAATCCCAACCTTTACCGTTTACCAATGGTTTTACTCTTTTTTGAGTTCTTGAATCGTCTGTTGCAACAGCAATTAATTCAATATTTAACTCTTTTTTCCAATCATCATAAACATCGCTAATAGCGTCAAGTTCTTGAACGCATGGCGCGCACCAAGTTGCCCAAAATGAAAAAACATAAAGTTTATCTTTTTCATTACAATTTGACTTGATTGAAATTGATTTTCCTTCGCTATTTAATAAAGTAATATTTGGTAGACTTTGCTGTGAAAAACTAGTAAATCCAATGAAAAGTAATAAAAAAAAGATATGTTTCATGATTTTATAATATATTACGCAAATAAATAAAAATTAATGCAGTATTGTGTTATTTTTTTTGTTTTATTTGCATATCTATTAAACAAACCAACAAACTAAACAATGAAAAATTACAAAATTTTTATCTTTTCAATGGCCGTTGCATTATTTGCTTCATGTAGTAAAGATGATTCATCCGGTTCAGGATCAAGTGCTACTCCAGTAGTTGTTGATAACACTCCAATTTCGGGACAATTTCAAAAAAGAGTATTAATTGAAGACTACACCGGAACATGGTGCGGATGGTGTCCAAGAGTTGCTTATGGGATTGGTAAGGTTTATGATCAAACAACCAAAGCTGTAGCCGTAGCTATTCATCAAAAATCTGGAAGTACAGATCCTTTTGATTATCCTGCAGCTTCACCTTTAGTTAGTCAAATAAATTTACAAGGGTATCCAACAGGCATGCTGAATAGAACTGTTGAATGGAGTTATCCTGAAAATTCAAATACAGGTCAAGTTAAAAATTTAATTTTAAACAATGTTGGATTAGGATTAGCAATGAATTCAACAGTTGCGGCAGGTAATATTAATCTTGATGTAAAAATTAAATTTGCAAAAGATTACACAGGATTAAAATTAGTGGTATATGTTTTAGAAGATAATTTATATTACAATCAAACTAATTACACTTCTAATCTTTACGGTTCGGGCACTGTTAGTCCTCTTGTTAGCTTTAAACATGATCACGTGTTAAGAGCTAATTTAACAGATATTTTAGGAGACGCAATTACAGAAAGTACTATTACAGGTCAAACAATTACAAAAAACTTTTCAGTACCAGTACCAGCAAATATTAGTAATGTTGCTAATATGAGTTTTGTAGCGTTTGTTATTGGAACTGATAAAAAAGCAATAAACGTTAGAGCGGCTGCTACTGGTGAAGATCAAACGTTCGAGCAAAATCCATAATATTTAGATTTAAAATATATAAGTAAGGTCGCTCAAAAGGTGACCTTATTTTTTTGTAAATTTGGGATTCTTAAATTAAAAGATAATGGATTTTCTCTCTCTAATTCAAAAAGTAGATATTGTCGAAAAAGTAAAACATGCTCCTAACGGTTCTTATCAAATAGGAATTGCAATTGGTTCATTTTTACCTTTTGTGATTTTAGTTGGCATTGCTTATTGGATGTATAATCGTTCTAAAAACAGAAAAGATAACGAGTAAATTTTACTAAATTTGCAATCAAATAATTTCTCAATGAGTAAAATTAGAATTACAAAGCAATTTTCTTTCGAAACTGGCCATGCACTCTATGGCTATGATGGAAAGTGTAAAAATGTTCATGGACACAGTTATAAACTTTCGGTAACGGTTATTGGAACTCCAATTTTGGATAAATCTAACGTGAAATTCGGGATGGTAATCGATTTTTCTGACTTAAAGAAAATTGTAAGAGAAGAAATTGTCGATTTGTTTGATCACGCCACAGTTTTTAATAAAAACACGCCACATGTTGAATTAGCCAAAGAACTTTCCAATCGTGGGCATCACGTAATTCTAGTGGATTATCAGCCAACAAGTGAAAATATGGTGATTGATTTTGCTAAAAAAATTAGTGATAGATTACCAAATGATATTCAATTGCATTCTTTAAAATTACAAGAAACAGAAAGTTCATTTGCCGAATGGTACGCTTCTGATAATATTTAAAACTAAAATTGTAACACCGAGCGCAGTCGAGGTGCTTATTTAAAAAAAATATGCAGTTAAACAAAAAAATCTATTTCGCATCCGACCAACATTTTGGAGCTCCAACGCCTGAAGCTAGTTTTCCGCGTGAGCAAAAGTTTGTTGCGTGGTTAGATGAAGTAAAAAAAGATGCTGAAGCAATTTTTCTGCTTGGTGATTTGTTTGATTTTTGGTTTGAATACAAAACCGTAGTTCCTAAAGGATTTGTTAGAGTTTTAGGAAAATTAGCTGAAATTCGTGATAGCGGAATTCCAATTTATTTCTTCGTTGGAAACCATGATTTGTGGATGAATGATTATTTTCAAAAAGAACTAAATATTTCTGTTTATCATGATAATAAGGAGTTTACTTTCAACAATAAAACGTTTTTAATTGGTCATGGTGACGGAAAAGGTCCAGGCGACAAAGGGTATAAACGAATGAAAAAAGTATTCGTTCATCCGTTTTCAAAATGGCTTTATCGTTGGTTACATCCAGACATCGGAATGAAATTGGCACAATATCTTTCTGTAAAAAATAAATTAATTTCTGGAGCAGAAGATGTAAAATATCTTGGTGAGGACAATGAATGGTTAATTATATATTCAAAGAAAAAACTGGAAACAAAATATTACAATTACCTGATTTTTGGTCACAGACATTTGCCAATGATTGTAAAAGTAGGAGAAAACTCAAAATATGTAAATCTTGGTGATTGGATTGGCTACTTTACCTACGGAGTTTTTGATGGAGAAATTTTTGAATTGAAGAAATTTGAATACTTATCTCAATAAATAATCCAAAGTAACCGCATCTATTTTTCCGTCTGCAAATAGTCCGTTTTTTTGTTCAAATGCTCCAATTGCTTTTAAGGTTATATCTCTAAAAAGTCCGTCAACTGGAATATTGTAGCCTTTTTTTACTAAAATGTTTTGCAATTCAAATACAAACGAACTGTAATCGCCAATCTTCAAACTATACTTTTCAGGATTGCTTTTATAAGTTTCCATCAAGAATTTTCTTTTGATGAATTCGTTGTACTCTTTTGATTTATAGCCACTTTCTTCAAAAGCAATTACTTCTTTATCGTTCAATCCTTCGCTTTTCATTTTAGCAGATTGAACTAGTTTTTCTTCATACAATTTTACAATTCCTAATTTTTTGGTATAACCAGTAACTACTACTTTGGTATCGTCATCATTGTCATCGGGATTTCTAACATCTACGTCATCATTTGTCCAAGCCATTCTTACATAACTATTTGCATCTTCAATAGCTTGATAATAATTTTGTAAAGTAGCCGCATCGTAGTAGTTTAAATCAATTTTTTGATTGCTTACATAATCGCTTCCTGGCGTATGAAAACGTTTGTAATTGCTATATAAATTGAATCCTAAAATTAAAAGGATAACGATAAAAAGTGTGATGATAATCTGCTTCATAATATGTAGAGGTTATTTTGTAGACAAAAATAGACAAAATTTATTGTATCGTTTGTAGAATTAATTCTTCAAATCTTTCATTCTTAATTGCACTGTTACATTTCCATTGAATTCATTTTCGTCAATACAATAAACAGCGTCAAACGGTTTTTGATTTTTTATGGAATCTAATTTGTTTCCAAGTCCAAACCCTATTGCTCCAAATCCTTCGGAATTATTTTGTTTTACAAATAATTTTAAATGTTCGTCATCTTTACCAAGTGGTTTTGCATAGCCTGTATCTTTTATGTTTTTTGTGATAAAAGTAGGCGTCATATTTTGTGGGCCAAAAGGCTCAAACTGACTCAATAATCGAATCAACTTCGGATTAATATCTTCAAAATCTATCTCGGCATCAACAGCAATTTCTGGAATTAATAAATCTGGAGGAATGGTTTTTTGAACTTCTTCTTCAAAAGCATTTTTGAACTTCTGATAATTTTCTTCTTTCAAAGTCATTCCGGCCGCATACATGTGGCCTCCAAATTGTTCCAAATGTTCTGCGCATGCTTCAAGCGCATTGTAAACATCAAAATCTTTTACAGAACGTGCCGAAGCAGCTAGTTTATCGCCACTTTTGGTAAAGACAATTGTTGGTCGATAATAGGTTTCCGTCAATCGCGAAGCTACAATTCCGATAACGCCTTTGTGCCAATTTTCTTGATAAACTACGGTTGTAAATTTCTCCTTTTCGTTATTGGTTTCTATTTGCGAAAGCGCTTCAATGGTAATTTGTTTGTCTAAATCTTTTCGTTCGGCATTGTGTTGTTCAATTTCGGAGGCAAAAATTTCGGCTTGTTCCAAATTAAATTCGGTCAATAAGGCAACCGCTTCGTTTCCGTGTTTGATTCTTCCTGCGGCATTAATTCTTGGTGCGATAATAAAAACTACATCGGTTATTGTGAGTACTTTTTTCTTCACATTTTGAATTAATGCTTTAATTCCGGGTCTTGGATTAGAATTGATAACCTCCAACCCAAATTTCGCCAAAACTCGATTTTCACCAGTCATCGGAACAATATCTGCGGCAATTGCGGTTGCAACCAAATCTAAATAAATAACTAAATCATCAATGGTTTGATTTCTATGGTCTGCCAAAGCTTGTATCAATTTGAAGCCAACACCACAACCGCAAAGTTCATCATAAGGATAAGTGCAATCGGAACGTTTTGGATCTAAAACTGCAATCGCATTGGGTAATTCGTCGCCGGGTCTGTGGTGGTCACAAATGATAAAATCAATATTTCTTGCATTGGCATAAGTAACATGATCGATTGATTTTATGCCGCAATCTAGTGCAATAATTAACGAAATTCCGTTGTCATCGGCGTAGTCAATTCCTTTGTAGGAAATTCCGTAACCTTCGTCATATCGGTCTGGAATGTATGTGGCAACATTGGGATAATAACTTTTTAAATAAGATGAAACCAATGAAACAGCAGTCGTTCCATCAACGTCATAATCACCAAAAACCAGAATATTTTCTCCGTTTTCAATAGCTTTTTCAATACGAGAAACGGCTTTGTCCATATCTTTCATCAGATACGGATTGTGCAAATCGTCTAAAGTTGGTCTGAAAAATGTTTTGGCTTGGTCGTAGGTTTCAACTCCACGTTGAATTAATAAAGTCGCAATGATTTCATCGACTTGAAGTTCGTTTTGTAGTTTTTGAACTTTTTCTTTTTCTGGCTTCGATTTTAATGTCCAACGCATAGGATATTAGATTTTAGATATTAGAAATTAGATTTTGGCGTGTAAATGTTTGGCAAATGTATAAAAATTGAATTGAAAATCAAGTTGTTAAAAAAAATGTGGGTTTGAGGCAA
>CANCFZ010000057.1 GCA_947377425.1 Flavobacteriaceae bacterium | reverse complement strand
TCTCCCAATCCTTTAAATCGTGTGATTTCTGGTTTTGGTTTTAATTTTTCAATGGCATCTCTTCTTTCTTCATCAGAATAGCAATAGATGGTTTCCTTTTTATTTCTCACACGAAATAACGGTGTTTGCAAAATATACAAATGTCCTTCTTTAATCATTTCTGGAAAAAATTGAAGAAAAAAAGTAATCAATAACAAACGAATGTGCATTCCATCGACATCGGCATCGGTAGCAATTACGATATTGTTGTAACGTAAATCCTCAATGCTTTCTTCAATATCCAAAGCCGCTTGAAGTAAATTGAACTCTTCGTTTTCGTACACGATTTTCTTCGACATTCCATAGGAATTCAACGGTTTACCACGCAAACTAAAAACAGCTTGTGTATTCACATCACGACTTTTGGTAATCGAACCCGAAGCCGAATCTCCTTCGGTAATGAAAAGTGTGCTTTCTAAACTTCTTGGATTTTTAGCATCGGTTAAATGCACACGACAATCACGTAGTTTTTTATTGTGCAAACTCGATTTCTTGGCTCTATCTTTGGCTAATTTTCTAATTCCTGAAAGTTCTTTACGTTCGCGCTCGGCTTGTAAAATTTTACGCAAAAGCAAATCGGCAACTTCTGGATTTTTATGTAAAAAATTATCTAACTTGGTTGTGATGAAATCATGAATGAATGTTCTAACTGTCGGACCATTCGGACCAATATCGTTGGAACCCAATTTGGTTTTGGTTTGACTTTCAAAAACTGGTTCTTCTACTTTTATCGAAACCGCAGAAACTATTGATTTTCTTATATCCGAAGCTTCAAAACCTTTGTTATAATATTCACGAATGGTTTTTACAATGGCTTCACGAAATGCGTTTAAGTGCGTTCCACCTTGCGTTGTATTCTGACCATTTACAAACGAATGGTATTCTTCAGAATATTGTGATTTACTGTGTGTTAAGGCAATTTCGATATCTTCACCTTCCAAATGAATGATTGGATATTGCATATCTTCTTCGGCAATTGTTTCTTCTAACAAATCTTTTAAACCAAATTCTGAAAGGTATTTTTCACCGTTATAATAAATCGATAATCCACGATTTAAGTAACAATAATTTTTGAGCATTTTGATAATGTACTCATTTCGGTATTTGTAGTTTTTGAAAATCGCTTCATCAGCAATAAAGGCAACTTTTGTTCCTTTTCGCTTGGTTGATTCAATTACATCTTCTTCAATTGTTAAATTTCCTTCAGAGAATTCAGCAGCTTTTTGTTGGTTATCACGAACCGATTCTACTCGAAAATAATTAGACAAAGCATTCACAGCTTTGGTACCAACTCCATTTAAACCAACCGATTTTTTAAATGCTTTGGAATCGTATTTTCCACCAGTATTCATTTTGGAAACAACATCAACTACTTTACCAAGCGGAATTCCACGGCCATAATCACGAACGGTTACGAGTTTATCTTTTATGGTGACTTCGATAACTTTTCCTGCGCCCATAACGAATTCATCGATGCAGTTGTCGATGACTTCTTTGAGCAAAATATAAATTCCGTCATCTGGCGAAGAACCGTCACCGAGCTTCCCAATATACATTCCGGGACGCATTCTAATGTGTTCTTTCCAATCGAGTGAGCGTATATTGTCTTCGTCGTATTTAGTTTCGTCTGCCATTTTAAAAAAATCGTTTGAGTGCTAATGTAGTGAATTTCGAAGTGTTTTTAAAATGATATTTATCAAAGTTATTAAGAATGTTTTTGACAATTTTAGGAGCGATTTACGCAGTAGAAAGTACGATGTTGAGAAATAAATCAGTCTTATAAAATTACTTGAATAAGAACATAACTAACCCAATTGAATGGAATTAATGAAATTAAAATCCAAATTACTTTATCTAAACTAAATTTATGATTTAAAATAAAAATTGAGTTCAAAATTGAAAAAATAAATGCACAAAATAAAAGTCCATAACCTAAAAAAGAAAGCATTGGGAATAAAAAATGGAAAACAGAACTTCTCTAAATGTTGTATACAAAAGGGTTTAATTAAATTATAACTTACTTTTTTGAATACTTATAAAGTTTCATGTTTAATTCTTTAGGACTAAATGGTTTTATTACGTAATCGTTAATTCCTAATTTAATTGCTCTATCTAAATAACCGTATGACGCAGAGGCAGTTAACGCAATAATTGGAATATTTTTATCTCTTTCTCTAATAATTGTAGTTGCTTCATATCCGTCCATTATCGGCATAGATAAATCCATTAAAATAACATCATATTGATTTACTAAATGCTTTTCAACTGCAATCAAACCGTTGTGAGCAATATCGACTTCGACATTCCACTGGCTAATAATTTTATGTGCAATTTTAATGTTAATTAAGTTATCTTCAACTAGAAGGACTCTCAAGCTATTCAAGTCTTTTTCTTGATAATCATTCGAAAAAATTCTATCTGCATGATCTGCAAAATCTTCGTCTATTGGCAATTGAAGAATAAAATAAAAGTTAGAACCTTTATCAATTTTACTTTCAATATTAATATCTGAATCTAATAAATTCAATAACTTTTTAGTGATTACAAGACCTAAACCTGTTCCTCCAAACTTTCGAGTTGTTGTTGTTTCAGCTTGAGAAAATTTTTCGAAAATCAAATTAAATTTTTCTAAATCAATACCAATTCCATCATCTTTAACTTGAACTTTAAATGTTGATATTCCGTCAATAAAAGACATTTGATTAATTTCAATAGTTATTTCACCTTCTCGTGTAAATTTAATTGCATTTGAAATTAAATTAGTCATAATTTGGCTCAAACGCAATGGATCGCTTATCACATTTGGCATGAAATCAGTATCGACAATTAATTTGATTTTATTCAAATTTTCAGACGCTTGTAGTTCTAATGATCTTGAAATTTGCGTAACTAATTCCTTAAGATTGAATGGGATTTTTTCAATATCTATTTTTCCTGCTTCAATTTTACTAAAATCTAAGATATTGTTAATCAGTAGAAATAAATTATTTGAAGAGTGTTTCAATACTTCAAGATTTTCTTGAAAACTTATTAAAGTATTTTCTTTTTCCATGATATAAATCAATCCAATAATAGCATTTAATGGCGTTCTAATTTCATGGCTCATTATAGAAAGGAAATCAGATTTTGCTTCATTGGCTCTTTCTGCACTTGCTTTAGCATCAAACAACATTTCTTGATGATCTTTCTTTATTTCAATTTCTTTGTTGAGTACTTTAATTAAACCTAATAAATCTTTATTTGTTTCAAGATGTGATTCATCCCCAGTTAGTTTATAAATGGTTTTAATTAATTTACTTTCAAAAAACATTTTCCCATCAAGTTCTTCTTTAAGTTTAGTATTAACTTCATGGTACTCAATATCGTTTAATCGTGTTGCTTGTTGATGTAAATCGGCATCTTTTTCATAATTGGAATAGGTTTGATTTATTGCAGCAATAAAATTTGCAATTTGAGGATTGTTTCTAATATTTTCATCCAACAAAAATTTATTGATTTGTCGATTTAAATGCTTATTTACGGTTACGGTTTCCATATCAATTTTCATAATTTATGATTATTAAAAATTATGACTCTTTCATTATAGAAATTAAAAATAGTATATTTATTAACATAATTTTCAGCAGAAGAAATTATTATTCTATTCGACAACACCTGTTTCTTTACCATTTTTAGCAAATTTATGTTTTGGGATTATAAATTAAATTAAAAAAAAATTATAATCCAAAAAAAAACCTACAAAATTTTCATTTGTAGGTTTTTATACTTTGCAAAAACTTATTTACACATTAAATCTAAAGTGCATTACGTCTCCATCTTTAACGATATATTCTTTTCCTTCTACTTTTAATTTTCCTGCTTCTTTTACTTTTGATTCCGAACCGAAGCTTGAAAAATCTTCAAAAGCTATAACCTCAGCACGGATGAATCCTTTTTCAAAATCAGTATGAATAACTCCTGCTGCTTTTGGTGCTGTATCGCCAACATTTATTGTCCAAGCTCGAACTTCTTTTACACCAGCAGTAAAATAGGTTTGTAATTTCAATAATTTGTATGCAGCACGAATTAAAACTGCTGAACCTGGCTCAGACAATCCCATATCTTCTAGAAAAACTTGACGTTCTTCATAGCTTTCTAATTCGGTGATATCTGCCTCTGCTCCAACTGAAAGTATAATAACTTCGGCATCTTCATCTTTTACTAATTCACGAACTTGGTCTACATATTTATTTCCATTTACAGCTGAACTTTCATCAACATTACAAACATAAAGTACTGGTTTGTTTGTAATTAATTGAAAATCTTCCATTAATTCAACTTCATCTTGATTTTGTGGAACAATAGTTCTTGCAGATTTAGCTTGTAATAAACTTTCACGAATTCTATCTAAAAGTGCTTTTTCAACTTGCGCTTCTTTGTTTCCAGTTTTGGCAGCACGATTTACTTTTTCTAAACGTTTTTCAACGTTTTCTAAATCTTTCAATTGCAATTCAATATCAATCGTTTCTTTATCACGAATTGGGTTTACATTTCCATCAACATGAACAATATTATCATTATCAAAACAACGTAAAACGTGAATAATTGCATTACACTCTCTAATATTTGCAAGAAATTGATTTCCTAAACCCTCTCCTTTACTTGCGCCTTTTACCAAACCTGCGATATCTACAATATCTACAGTTGCCATTTGTACGGCTTGTGGTTTCACCAATTCTTCCAAACGATTAATTCGTGGATCTGGAACATTTACAACACCTATATTAGGTTCGATAGTACAAAACGGAAAGTTAGCACTTTGCGCCTTAGCATTTGATAAACAATTAAATAAAGTCGATTTTCCTACGTTTGGTAATCCTACAATTCCTGCTTTCATTATAAGTTTTATTTTTAAAAGTGTGCAAATATAAGGTATTAAAACCAAGTTACAAAAGCATTAAATTGGTTAGGGAAATTTTATTAATGCTCGTTTTCAATAGAATTGATAATTCCTTGTTCTTCTTCTGTAGTCGTCAATCCAGAAACATTCCAATAATCTGTCAAAATAACATCCTTTTTATTAAAAAGTGTTTTATCTTTAAAAATATCACTTTCATTAAAACTGAATTTTTGATCACTAAAATTTGTGATTACAAAATAGTTTCTAATTTCAATATTATTAGTGCCTTTTTTATCTATTTTTTCAAAACCAATTTCTTCTTTTGAACTAATCAAATAATAATTTGAGCCATCATACTTGTACATTGTTTTGAACAAAGATTTGTAGACATTTTTAGAACCAACCGCCGTTTTATCTTTAATTTTCGCAACAATTGCAGGTGAAACCGAAGAACTCGCTTCAATAATTAATTTCTTTTTTTTATCATAAATTATTGTAAAATCATCAAGTAATTCTTTAGCATCATCAAGCGGAGTTATCAACATCATATAATAATCGCTGTTGGCTGTATAGGATTTAATTAGAAAATCATATTCCTTTTTGGCTCGTGTATCCAAAATAGAATTCAGATATTTAAAATTGTAATAATTCTGCATTATATCATTCAAATTATAACCTAAAAGATAATTACTAACATCGGTTTCTAACAAACCAATAGACCTGTTTTGTTCCACTAAAATATCGGCTTTAAAGTTTTTCTCTTTTCCTGAAATTTGAAAATTAATTAGTCCATCATTATAATAGGAATAATTTCCGTTGAGTTTAAAAAATTCTCTTGAATATACTTTTAAGCGTGCAGGAACCGAGAGTTTCTTGATAGAGTTTTCGACTATACTTTTAAGTATTTTTTGTGGATGTTGCTTTGTAATTATAATCTCATCAAGATTGTTTACACTATTTTTTAAATAAACAATATTTACTTTTTCTTTTAAAATTGTAGACCTTATAGTGACCGCCAAATAAGACGTGTGTGCTATTTGAATATTAGAAACTCCATTTAAAACAAAAGTCACAATACCATCTGAATTACTCAATAAATTTTGTTTTGTTTTTAATACCAAAACCGTAACGTCTTCGATAGGAAGATTAGAATCGGCATCTTTTAATACAATTGAAATCTCAGTATTTTGAGAATAGCCATTTGACATTAAAATCAAAAAAAACAAAACAAAAACTTTTTTCATGTGAATCAGGTTTTCAACAAAAATATTAATTTTTTGTTAAATAACTATTTTTTTAAGTTGATTGTGACATAAAAAAAAACATATATTTGCTTTACTAACTAAACCAATAACAAATTATGAAAAAAATTACATTATTATTATTTTTAATTTCAATTACAACCGCATTTGCTCAAAAACAAATTTCCGGAAAAGTAAGAGACGATACAGGAGCTGCATTAATAGGTGTTAATATTGTTGAAAAAGGAACATCCAACGGTGTTTCATCAGATTTAGATGGCAGTTATAAAATTAAAGTTAAAGATGGAGCCATTCTAGTTTTTAGCTATGTTGGATACAAATCCATAGAAAAAAGCACTAATGACACTTCAACTGATGTAGTATTAGTTGGCGCGCAGGTTCTTGAAGAAGTACAAGTAGTAGGTTCTAGAAATTCTAAAAGAACAGTTATAAATTCGGCTGTACCAATTGATGTTATTAATGTAAAAGATGTCACTACTCAAAGTGGTAAAGTTGAAATTAATGAGCTTTTACAATATGTTGCACCATCGTTTAATGCCAACAAACAATCAGGTTCTGATGGAGCCGATCACGTTGACCCAGCATCTTTAAGAGGAATGGGACCCGATCAAACTTTAGTTCTTATCAACGGAAAAAGAAGACATCAATCGTCGTTAATTAACTTATTTGGAACAAGAGGTCGTGGAAATACTGGAACAGACTTAAACGCAATTCCTGCTTCATCAATCAAAAGAATTGAAATTTTGAGAGATGGTGCAGCTGCTCAATACGGTTCAGATGCTATTGCTGGAGTTATCAATATTGTATTAAATGATAATGTAAATGAACTTACTGGTGCTGTAACTTATGGCGCTTATGATACTCATGCAAAAGGGGATTTCTTGCCAGGAACTGCAAATACGCCCGGATTTAGATTAGATCAAAACGGAAACGGAAACACGTATGGAAAAGACAAACGATTTGATGGAAATTCTTTAAAAGTAGCCGCAAATTATGGAGTTAAACTAGGGAAAAACGGTGGTTTTATTAATGTTACAACTGAATATTTTTCAAAAGAAAAAACATTACGACCAGGTTTTGATTTTAGAAAAGGTTTTGGTGAAGCTGAAATAAAAAGTATGAATGTAATGGCGAATTTAATGGTTCCTGTTACAAAAGACATAGAATTTTATGCTTTTGGAGGTAGAAATGATAGAAATACTGATGCTTATGCTTTTACTAGAAATGGTGGAGAAAGAGTTGTAGAATCGATTTATCCTGGAGGATTTACACCAAGAATTACCTCAAAAATTACTGACAATTCAATAGCAGGAGGTTTTAGAACTAAAACAAAAAGCGGTTGGAAAATTGATTTGAGTAATGCTTACGGAAAAAATATTTTCGATTACAATATTAAAGGAACAATAAACGCAAGTTTGGAAGGAGCTTCTCCAAGAGAATTTAATGCTGGTGGATTTAGCTTAAGTCAAAACACGACAAACCTTGATTTTTCTAAAAATTTTAAATCGGTTTTAAACGGATTAAACTTTGCCTTTGGTGGAGAATACCGAATGGAACAATACAAAATTTTTGCAGGCGAAGAAGGTTCTTATGCAACTTATGACACCAATGGTTTGCCTATCACAAATCCATCAACTCAATCGGCTCCAATTGATATTGTTTCTGGAAACCCAAGACCAGGAGGTTCTCAAGGATTTCCTGGATTTAGTCCAAAAAATGTGATTAATGAAGGCAGAACTAGCAAATCATTATATGTTGATACCGAATTAGATGTTTCTAAAGAATTCTTATTGAGTGCAGCGCTTAGATATGAACACTATAGTGATTTTGGAAATACTTTAAATTTAAAATATGCTTACCGTCTTAAGCTTTCAGACAAAATAAGCATGAGAGGTTCTTGGAGTACAGGGTTTAGAGCTCCATCATTGGCACAAATTTATTTCAACACCAACTTTACTAATTTTAATGCTGGTGGAGCAACAGAAGTTTTGCTTTCGGGTAACGATAGTCCAGTAACCAAAGGTTTTGGAATTGACAAATTAAAAGAAGAAAAATCAAATAATGGATCTGTTGGTTTTACGGGAAATTTTGGGAAATTTACAGCAACAGTTGACGGTTATTTAATCAACGTAAAAGACAGAATTGTACTTACAGGATATTTTGATGCTTCTGCGTTAAACTTAAATGTTGATGCAGCTCAGTTTTTTGTTAACGGTGTAAACACAAAAACTATGGGAGCTGACGTTGTATTAGCATGGAAAAAATCTTATGGAGATAATAAATTTGGTGTAACATTTGTTGGAAATACTAACAAAATGAAAGTTACAAAAGTTAAAAATGGTAATTTAGATCAAGAAACATTTTTTGGAGCACGTGAAATTGCATTTTTAAAAGCATCGGCACCAAATAGCAAATTTGGTTTAAACTTAAATTATTCTAAAAATAGTTTTGATGCTGGAATGGCTTTTACAAGATTCAGCAAAGTAGTTTTAGTAGATTATGCTGGAATGGATAATGTGTATCAAGCTAAAATTGTTACCGATTTAACTTTAGGTGTTAAAGTTACTAAACAATTAAAAATAAGCATTGGAAGCAATAACTTATTTAATATTTATCCAACAAAACAAGACGAATCAGGAAATACTGAAGCTGGTGGATATTGGGATTCAGTTCAAATGGGATTCAGTGGCGCCTATTACTACACAAGATTAGGATTCAAATTCTAAAAAGAAATTATACCAATAGAAAATCTCGAACTAATACTTCGAGATTTTTTTTGAGAAAAAGTGGGATTTATGAAACATTTAAAATTAATTGTACAAATCAATAAAGATAACTTTGTATAGTATTAATTTTAAAAAAATCACATTATGAAAACTCAAATTATTGGATTGATAACACTATTTTTTGCACTAACAAGTCATTCGCAAAACACTAACATCAAAGACGAAACAAAAACTACAACAACTACGGTTACAAATTCTAATGGCGAAAAAACTTATGTGAAAAACGAAAATACTCGCGAAGTACAAAGTATTGAATTAAAAGAAGAAAAGCCAAACACATTAAATATTGAAACCAAAGATTCACCGGTTCAAGTAACAACTACTACAAAAATCACTAATCCAGACGGGACTACTCGTACAGTTGATATTGACCGTTCATCTTATTATATATTAAACGGACGAAAATTCAATGTTACAGCATATAATAATGGATACAGACTACTTTCTGAAGATAAAAAAACAACTGGTTTATTGCGAAAAACTTCTACCAATACCTTTATTTATAAAAATGGAAGTAAAACTGCTATTGGTTATTTTAACATAAAGGGAGATTTAGTTTTAGAAAACTACAATCCAAAAACAGACGAAATAACTTATGAAACCTATAAAATAATTAAACAATAACTATTTGACTTTAATCAAAAAAACCTGTCTAGTTTATCTATAGACAGGATTTTTTTTATTCATTATGTAAAAATGATTGTCGATTTAAAAGTGTTTCTTCACTTTCAACATGATTATCATCAGGAATACAACAATCAACCGGACAAACCGCCGCACATTGTGGTTCTTCATGAAAACCTTTACACTCAGTACATTTGCCTGGAACAATATAATACACATCGTCAGAAATTGGCGTTTGAGCTGCGTCAGAATCAACCTCGGTTCCATCAGGGAGAATTACTTTTCCTTTCAGCTTCGTTCCGTCCTTAAATCTCCAATCGTCAGCGCCTTCATATATTGCAGTATTCGGACATTCAGGTTCGCATGCGCCACAATTAATACATTCATCAGTTATTATGATTGCCATTTTTTATTAATTTTAGTAAAGAAAAACAGAAAAACATCCTGATTTAGGAAAAATCTATCTTTTCTCTTTATTCTATTTTCTATTATCTTATTTTTGTGCAAAATTACAATCAAAAGCATTCATAAACAAGTTACTTATGTTACAAATCGAGAAAAAAAAGTGTTTTATTGAACTTGGGAAATTTTTAAGTCAATTTTCATTGGATAATAATTCCAAAAATGATGCTGTTTTACATAACGATTTATTCTTTTCTCAATTTATAGAGTTACTTGATTTATCACAATCTCACAATGGCTGGTTTACGCCTGAACAGGTTTATTTTGCAGTTAACTCGTGGGCAAATACCTTAACCGAAGAAAATCTAAACAACTGGTTGTCAAGATATAATTTTGATACTGTTCAACCCAAAACAATCGGATTAATTCTTGCAGGAAATATCCCATTAGTAGGATTTCATGATTTTTTATCGGTTTTAATTTCGGGACATTCTGTTTTGGTTAAGACATCTTCTAATGATCAAAAATTACTGCCATTTCTTGCAAATTATCTTATTGCTGTAAATCATGAAATGGAAAATTTCATTACTTTTACAGATGGAAAAATGGAAAATTTTGATGCCATAATTGCCACTGGAAGTAATAATACGGCGCGTTATTTTGAATATTATTTTAAAGACAAACCAAGCATTATTCGTAAAAACAGAAATTCAGTTGCAGTTTTAAACGGAACAGAATCAAAAGAAGATTTGGAACAACTTGGGGAAGATATTTTTAGGTATTTTGGATTAGGTTGCCGCAATGTTTCCAAACTATTTGTACCAAAAGAATATGATTTTCAGAATTTCTTTCAAGCAATTTTTAAATATGGTGATGTAATTTATTATGAAAAATATGCAAATAATTATGATTACAACAAAGCAGTTTTCTTAATGAGTAATTTCAAATTGTTGGATAATGAGTTCCTAACTTTAAAAGAAGATTCGAGTTATGCTTCTCCCATTTCATCAGTGTTTTATGAACATTATGAAACTATTGAAGACATCAAAAATCAATTGGAAAATGATGCCGAACAAATTCAATGTGTCGTTTCTAAAGATTTAATCCAAAATAGTATTCCATTCGGAAAAACCCAAAAACCAGAACTTTGGAATTATGCAGATAATGTTGATACAATTGATTTCTTATTGAAAATTTGATTGAATTATTCCTAAAACATCTTATAAACTATTACGTTTTCGTTAATAACATCGCCTTATTATTGCCAAATTCTAATCGATTTTTCAATCCCTATTTCCGAAATTTGCATCTTTAAAATTTGTAAAATAGTTCAAGAATTGAAAGATTCTGAAACGAATTCCTAATAAAATGAAAAAACACAACTACAGCGCAGGACCTTGTATTTTACCACAAGAAGTATTCGAAAAATCAGCTCAAGCTATTTTAAATTTTAATAATTCCGATTTATCTATTTTAGAAATATCGCACAGAAGTAAAGATTTCGTTGCCGTAATGGACGAAGCTCGAGCTTTAGTTTTAGAACTTTTAGGATTAGAAGGCAAAGGTTACCAAGCATTATTTTTAGCTGGTGGAGCAAGTTTAGAATTCTTGATGATTCCTTATAATTTAATGAAAGTTGACGGAAAAGCCGCATATCTTGATACCGGAACTTGGGCAAATAATGCGATAAAAGAAGCCAAATCATTTGGTGAAACTCTTGTTGTAGCATCGTCAAAAGAAGAAAATTACAATCACATTCCAAAAAATTTTGAAATACCAACTGATGCTTCTTATTTTCATTGCACCAGCAACAATACCATTTTTGGAACACAAATGAAATCGTTTCCAACTACTAATATTCCCTTAATTTGTGATATGAGTTCTGATATTTTTTCAAGAACTTTAGATTTTTCAAAATTTGATTTAATTTATGCAGGAGCACAAAAAAATATGGGTCCAGCAGGAACGACTTTAGTAATTGTAAAAGAAGAAATTCTAGGAAAATCAGGAAGAACCATTCCGAGTATGTTGGATTATGAAAA
>CANCFZ010000056.1 GCA_947377425.1 Flavobacteriaceae bacterium | reverse complement strand
TTATTTATTTTTACGAGAAAAAGTATTTTTTAAGTTTGAAAAACGGAATAAAATACGAATTAGTATTGAATAATTTATACCGCAGTGCATCGGGGATATGTCGGGGATATGTCGGGAGTATCTCGGGAGTATCTCGGGAGTATCTCGGGAGTATCTCGGGGATAAATAGAAGCCAACTATTCCTTAAAATAATTGTTTGTTTTGGGATTAAAAAAGCGAATTACAGGTAGTTTACTTGATTTTTATTTATATTGTTGATTCTCTTTCAACTAATTCGGTTTCAATAACTTCTGTTTTGTATTGTTCTTCATATTCTTCTTCTTCAATTTCTAGTTTCTCTAAGAGCATTTTAGCTGCTTTTTCACCCATTTTTACTCCGTTTTGACTTACGGTTGTTATTGACGGAGAAGAATATTTAGAAATTATTCCATCGGTAAAACCAATAATTGAAATGTTTTCTGGAACTTTTTTACCAAGTTTATTAGCTATTTTAATTGCTGTTACAGCAAAAATTTCATTTACAGCAAAAACAGCATCTAAGTCATTGTTTTCAAGTAGCGATTTTATTTGCGATTCAAAGTTGTCGGTGTCTTCAATTTTAAGGATTAAATTTTCATCTACTTTTATATCGTTTGTTTTTAGCGCTTTAATATATCCTTCGGTTCTTAATTTTCCAACACTAACATAGTCAACAGTTGTTATTAGTCCAATTTTTCGGAATCCTTTATTGATAAGGTGTTGTGTTGCATTGAAAGCAGCTAGATTGTCGTCAATTATTACTTTGTCACAAAGAATATCGTTGGTAACGCGGTCAAACATTACTACGGGCATTCCTTGATTGATTACTTCAGAAATGTGGTGAAAATCTTTTTTTTGTTGTGTTTCTTTGGATAGAGACATAATGAAACCATCAATACTTCCATTAGCAAGCATTTCCATATTGATTACTTCTTTATCAAATGATTCGTCTGACAAACATACAATTACATTGTATCCTTTTTCGTTAGCAACATGTTCGACACCACTAATGACTGTAGCAAAAAAATGATGTATAATTTCAGGAATAAGGATGCAAATAGTTTTAGATTTTCTGTTTTTTAAACTTAAAGCAATATTGTTGGGTTTGTAGTTGTATAGTTTAGCAAAAGCCTGAACTTTTTGACGCGTGTCTTCGCTAATTTCTGTACTGTCTCTCAGTGATTTAGAGACTGTAGAAATAGAGACGTCTAATTCTTTGGCTATCTGCTTTAAAGTTACTTTTCTTCTCATCTTGCGATATTGATAAATGTTTAATTTTCAATAAAGATATATTTATTTTTGGATTCTTTCAATTTTAGTATAATAATTATAAAATATCAAGAAAGTTTTCAACACGAAAACGTTTTCGGAACCATATAATAAAGGCTTTGTTTTTTTATCCCAGAAATTATCATAATTTTAACGTTCGAAGTAAAATATAAGCTAAAAAACAAATTATTAACCTAAACAAAATGTATGAAAACAATTTATAACAAGTTGTTATTTTTATTGCTAATGCTCCCATTTAGTGTTTTGGCTCAAAGCACAGTGGACGGAGTTGTTGTTGATTCTAAAACAAAACAACCACTACCAGGAGTAAATGTAATTGTGCAAGGTACTCAATCGGGTACATCAACTGACTTTGATGGTAAATTTAAGCTATCTAAACTTAAAAAAGGAGACAAATTGGTTTTCTCTTTTATTGGATACAAAAATGAAGTTATCACTTATGACAGTCAAAAAATGTTATCAGTTTCTTTGTCTGAAGAAGCCAATACGCTGCAAGAAGTTGTAGTTCAAGTGGGTTATGGTAATGTTAAGAAGAAAGATGCTACGGGATCGGTTTCTACATTAGCAGCAAAAGATTTTAATAAAGGTGCTAACGTTACTGCCGAGAATTTGCTTAGTGGACGCGTTGCAGGTGTTACGGTAAATGCTGGAGGTGGAGCGCCAGGATCTGGTTCAGAGATAAGAATTAGAGGTGGTTCGTCTTTAAATGCAAGTAATGATCCTTTAATTGTGATTGATGGATTACCGTTGTTAAATGTTGAAAATAAATCTTCAACTTCAATTTTAGCGGCATTGAATCCAAATGATATTGAAAGTTTTTCGGTTTTAAAAGATGCGTCAGCTACTGCTATTTATGGATCAAGAGCTTCTAATGGAGTAATTATCATTACAACAAAAAGAGGAGGAAAAAAATTAGCTGTTGATTATAATTTTCAATATGGTTCAGGTAAAACTTTTAATCAAGTTAGTGTCTATGATGCTGCTCAATTTAGAAATGTAATTCAAGCGCACAAGCCGGGGTTGCTTTCTTCATTAGGAAATTCAGACACTAATTGGCAAAAAGAAATCTATAGAAGAACAGATTTTGTAGATAACAATTTATCACTTAGAGGTAATTTATTTGGTTTTATTCCAGCACGTTTGTCAATTGGGAATACTTATCAAGAAGGTTTGCGTTTGACTAACTCATTTAACAGAAATACAGTTTCTACAACTTTGAATCCATCTTTTTTGAAAGACCATTTAAAGTTTAGATTAAGTGCTTCGGTTGCTAACGAAAACAATAGATTTGCTGATGGAGTTGAAGGTTCTGCAATTCATTTTGATCCAACTCAGCCAGTTTATCAAGCAGGATCTCCGTTTGGAGGTTTCTTCGAATTTTATAATCCTTCAAATGGAAACGCAAACAATTTAGCGCCTAGAAATCCGGTAGCTCAATTGCTTCAAACTTATGATACAGGAAGAAATAACAGAGTTTATGGTAACTTTGAAACAGATTATAAATTACACTTTTTCCCTGATTTAAGAGCGGTTGTGAATGTTGGTTTTGATCAATCAAATGGAACTAGAACAAGATTGGTTGATTATGGTGTAGCAACAGGAAATCAATATACAACTGGAGGTATAATTAATTATATAGGTTCAGATTATACACAAACTATTTTATTAAGAAAT
This sequence comes from Flavobacteriaceae bacterium, assembly GCA_947377425.1. GTDB lineage: Bacteria > Bacteroidota > Bacteroidia > Flavobacteriales > Flavobacteriaceae > Flavobacterium. The sequence goes on along the minus strand of CANCFZ010000056.1, from coordinate 9,094 downwards.
AAATTAATTGATACTTATTTAGCTTACAATAAGAAAGTTGGTAAATTAAATATCGACGCTACTTTAGGTAGATCATATCAAATTTTTAATGAAGAAAGAACATATTATGGTGATTTAAGACATAATCCATCAGTTGCTGCAAATCCTAATGTTTGGAGACCAGAGGCGGACAATGTCTTGATTGGGTATTTTGTTAGGACCAATTTAACTTTTGACAATAAATATTTATTTACAGCTTCTGTAAGAAGAGATGGTTCGTCAAGATTAACGCCTGATAATAGATGGGCTAATTATCCAGCTTTTGCTTTTGCATGGAAATTAAAAGATGATTTCTTTAAAGATTCTAAAACTGTTTCTGATTTGAAATTGCGTTTAGGATATGGAATTACAGGAAATCAAGGTTTGCCATCTACTTACAACAATATTTATTTGCAACAGTATGCTACGGGTAATGTTAATTCACAATATACTTTTGGTTCAACGCCAACAGCTATAAGTTTATCAAGAGCTTATAATGATAATTTGAAATGGGAGAAACAAACTACTTATAACGCAGGATTTGATTATGGGTTGTTTGGAAATAGAATTACAGGTACTTTAGATGTTTTCTATAAACAAACTGATGATTTATTTAATGTTGCTCCAGTACCAGACGGAGGTAATTTTTCTAACTTTTTATTGCAAAATATAGGAAGCTTTACTAATAAAGGTATTGAATTGTCTGTTAATGCGGATATTGTTAAAACTAAGAATTTTAATTGGAATGTAAATTTCAATGCTACTAAATTCGAGAGAAGAATAAAATCATTGGCAAATGGTGCTGATGTTTATTTAGGATCTGCTCCAGGTACTGGAGGAACATCTCAAATTTATAGACCTGGATATACTCCTTATTCATTTTATGTTTACAAACAATTGTATGATACAGCAGGCAGACCAATTGAAGGTGCTTTTGCAGACTTGAATGGTGACGGTATTGTGAATGATAAAGATAGATATATCTACAAAAATCCAGATCCAGATGTTGTTTTTGGTTTTGCTTCTACAATGAATTATAAAAATTTAGATTTTTCTTTTAATTTAAGAGCAAGTTTAGGTAATAGAATTTATAATTTAGTGAATGCAGGAAATGCTCAATATAATAATTTACAAGCAGGCTCAGTTGCAGGAAATATCCCAACATCAATAGAAAATACTGGGTTCAATAATTTATCTAATCAAATTGGATTGTCTGATTTATATATTGAAAATGGATCATTCTTACGTATGGATAATATTAGTTTAGGTTATACAATTCCTAAATGGTTAGAAGGAAAAGCTTCTTTAAGATTGTTTACAGGTGTTCAAAACGCCTTCATACTTACTAAATATTCTGGATTAGATCCAGAAATTACAGGAGGTGTTGATAATACTATTTATCCAAGACAGCGTTCGTTTTTATTTGGAGCTAACGTAAAATTTTAATATAAAAAACTATGAAAAAAATTAAGATTAATGCTTTTTTGCTTTTAGGTTCTTTGCTTGGACTAAGTTCATGTACTAAAGACCTAGATGTATTGCCAAAAGATCCTACAGTATCAACTGCAGAAACTTTTTATGCTCAGCCAGGTGCTTACACACAGGCATTAGCGGGTGTTTACGGTAATTTGTCTCTTACAGGTACAGATGGTGCAGGTTCGTCTTCACTTCAAGGATTAGATGCAGGAACAAGTCAATATGGTAGATGTTTGTGGTATCTTCAAGATTTAACAACAGATGAAGCTATATGGAGTTATGAAAATGATCCAGGTACAAAAGAATTACAACGTAATATTTGGACATCTACTAATCCAGTTATTTTGGGAATGTTCAGTAGATCAATGGTAGAAGTTTCTTTTGTGAATGATTTCTTAAAAAATACAACTCCTGAAAAATTGAGTTCAAGAAATGTTACTGATGTTACTTTATTGAACAACATTGCATTGTATAGAAACGAAGTTAGGGTGTTAAGAGCTTTAGCATATTACAATATGATGGATTTGTTTGGAAAGGCTCCGTTTGTTACAGAGAATGATGCTGTAAATACAGCTGGTCCAGAATATAATAGACAACAATTGTTCGCTTTTATTGAAAGTGAATTAAATGATGTATTGCCAAATTTAAAAGCACCAAGAACTAATGAATATGGTAGAGTAGATCAGGCGGTTGCCAGAATGATTTTGGCTAAAATTTATTTGAATGCTGAGGTTTATATTGGAACTCCAAAATATACTGAATGTGTAGCTCAATGTAATGCAATTATTGCTGGTGGCTATACCTTAAATACAAATTACTTAAATAATTTTAAGGCAGATAACCAAAACTCATCTGAAATGATTTTCACATTACAATCGGATGGTGTTGTAACTCAAAATTATGGACCAACTACTGTTTTTGTAAATGGTGAAGTAGGTTCAATTGAGCAAAATGGAGCTTCTTTTGGCGTTAGTGCTGGAGCATGGGGTGGTGCATTGAGATTGAGAAAACAATTTGTTCAAAAATTTGATGGACCTAGTTTTACTAATGACACCAGAAATACAATCATTTCAGGAACCAGAAATATAGATGTTGCTGATATTGCTAATAGAGATCAGGGTTATATTCTTGCTAAATATTCAAATAAATCATCATTTGGAGTTGCGGGTGTAAATTCTACATTTGTTGACACTGATTTTCCTTTATTTCGTTTGGCAGATGTATATTTAATGTATGCTGAATGTGCTTTAAGAGGAGGTGCTGGTGCAACTTCAACTCAGGCCCTTACTTACGTAAACGCATTACGTGAGAGAGCTAATAGTGGTTCTGTAAGCGCAAATATTTCTTCTGGAGATTTAACATTAGATTTCATATTAGATGAAAGAGCAAGAGAGTTGCACTGGGAATCTCATAGAAGACAAGATTTAATTCGTTTTGGAAAGTTCACAGGTGGTAGTTATAATTGGGCTTGGAAAGGAAATGGTTCAAATGGAATTGCAATTTCTAATAATTTAAAACTTTTCCCAATCCCAGCTAATGCAATTGCATCAAATCCAAATTTAACCCAAAATCCAGGATATTAATATTAATTTAAAAAATTTAAAAAAATGAAAAATATATTTATAAAGACTTTTGTAGCCTTAGCTATAATTTCAGGATTCACATCTTGTACAGACGAACAAGATTTGATGATTTCAAGCCCTAAAGGGTCGTTTACAATCTTGTCTCCACAATCAGGAGAAAGTGTTGTTTTGAGTCCTACTACACCTTTAAATCCTGGGCTTTCTTTGACTTGGAGCGCTATGGATTATACTTCGCCAACTCAAATAACGTATGCTATCCAAGTTGATAAAACAGGAGATAATTTTGATACTCCAACTACGATAACTACAACTTCAAGTACTTTTGCAAGTATATCTTCGGATGTATTAAATGGTGCTGCCGTTTCTTCTGGATTAACTCCGTTTTCTCAAGGTTCTCTAGATGTTAGAATTATGTCAACAGTTGCTGACTTAAATCCTGCTTACTCAAATGTTATTAATTATTTAGTAACACCTTATACAACAGATTTACCTAAATTGGCTGTTCCTGGAAATCATCAAGGATGGAATCCACCAACAGCACCAACATTGTCTTCATCAGCTTTTGGAGCAACAGACTATGAAGGATTTGTTTATTTAGATGGAGGATTTAAATTTGTTGGTCCAGACGCTTCAGGTAATTTCAATTGGGGAAATTCTGATTGGGGTGATGACGGAAGTTTCTCAGGTGCTTTACTTTTAACAGGAGAATCAGATTGTAATGTTACAGCTGGTTATTATAGAGTAAAAGCTAATACAACTACATTAACCTATTCTACTGAGTTAACTAGTTGGGGAATAGTTGGAGCGGCTACTCCTGCAGGTTGGGGAGCAAGTACACCTTTAACTTATAACTCTTCAACAAAAAAATGGGAAGGTATTGTTGCTTTAACGGCTGGTGAATTCAAATTTAGAGCTAATGATGCTTGGGCTATTAACTATGGAGGTGATCCAACTGCAATGACTCCAGACGGATCTAATCTTTCTGTTGCAGCAAGTGGTTCTTACAAAGTTGAATTGGATTTATCTCATGCAAGAAAGTACACTTACACTTTAACTTTGCAATAAAAAAATAATCTAAAATTAATACCAAAGGGCTTTCCTAACTGAAAGCCCTTTTTTAAATTTATGCTATGAAAAAAATATATTTGTTGTTTTTCTTATTGTTTTCTATAATAGGTTTTTCTCAAGTTTCTTGGCAAGGAGGCTTAAATCCAGATGCAACAACAACAGATCCTGTTATTCTTTTTGACAAAACAGGAACTCCTTTAGCAACTTATACAGGAACTATTTATGCTCATACTGGTGTTACTTTAAATGGTGCAGCATGGCAAGGTGTTAAAGGAACTTGGGGCAATAATACAACTCAACCCCAAATGACACTTGTTTCTGGTAATATTTATAAGTTAATTTTAACCCCAACAATATTAAGTTATTATGGTGTAACTGGATCAGTAACTAAAATTAATATCGTTTTTAGAAATGCTTTAGGAACCGCTCAATCTACCGATTTATCGCTCAATGTTGGAGCTTTTCAATCTAATTTAGTAACACCCGCTGAAAGCAGTAATACCGTTATTAATAGTGGACAAAGTTTGTCTATTACGGCTAATAATACTAATGGAAATGCTAATTATAACTTGCTTGCGAATGGCGTCAGTATTGACACATTTATTGGGGCAACTTATAGTTATACAGATCCTAGTATTATAGTCAATAAAACTTATGAACTACAAATTACTCAAGGAATAACTACTTTTTCAAAAAAATTTGGTGTAATTGTCAATGCCGGTACAACATCTCTAGCAATGGCTTCGGGTTTAGAAGATGGTATTAATTATAATTCATCTGATGCAACAAAAGCAACACTAGTGCTCACAGCTCCAGGAAAAGATTTTGTTTATGTTGCAGGAAGTTTTAATAATTGGGTTCCAGGAGCAAGTTACTTAATGAAAAATGACCCTTCAACAGGAAAATTTTGGTTAGAACTTACAGGATTAGTATCTGGTCAAGAGTATACCTATCAATATTGGGTGGTAGATCAAACTCCAACTACAAATTCTCCTGCAGTAGTTAAAACAGCAGATCCTTATTCAACATTGGTTGCGTCGCCTTTTGACGATCCCTATATTCCAGTAGTTTCTTATCCAAATTTACCAGTTTATCCAAGTGGACAAGAAAGAGAAGTAACCGTTTTAAAAACTGGACAGACTCCATATAATTGGAGTTCATCTACAACAAATTTTGTAAAACCAAGTAAAGATAATTTAGTGGTTTATGAAGTGTTAATTAGAGATTTTGATGCTAATAGGAATTTTCAAACATTAATTGATAAAATAAATTACTTCAAAAATCTTAAAATAAATGCTATTGAATTAATGCCAGTTATGGAATATGAAGGTGATGAAGGCTGGGGTTACAATCCTGCTTATCATTTAGCTTTAGATAAATTCTATGGAACAGGAGATAAGATGAGGGAATTTGTTGATTTATGCCACCAAAATGGAATTGCAGTAATTCTTGATGTAGCCCTAAATCATGCTTTTGGAAGAAGTCCGTTAGTGAGAATGTGGATGAAAGATCCAGATGGTGACGGTTGGGGTGATGCAGCATCAGATAATCCTTATTTTAATGAATATGCAAAACATAGCTACGGTGTAGGAAATGATTTTAATCATGCCTCAGCTTATACAAAATACTACACAAAAAGAGTTATTAAACAATGGGTTCAAGAATTTAAAATTGATGGTTTTCGTTGGGATTTAACTAAAGGATTTACTCAGGCTTGTTCTTCTGGTGATGACACTTGTACGAACTTATATCAAGCTGATAGAGTAGCAATATTAAAAGATTATGCAGACTATTCATGGAGTTTAGATCCAAACCATTATGTTATTTTTGAACATTTAGGAATTGATAGTGAAGAACAACAATGGGCAAACTACAGAATTGGTGAGACACCAAGTAAAGGAGTTATGATGTGGGGAGAAATGACTTATCCATATACTCAATTAATAGAAGGATATTCTACAGGTGCAGATATTACCCGAATGGGTCATGTTAGTAGAGGGTTTTCAGCTAAAAGATTAATGGGTTATCCAGAGAGTCACGATAAAGAAAGATTGATGTATTCTGCAATTACTTATGGAAACGGAAGTGGCGCTAGTCCTGTAGCAGGAAATCTAAACAATGCCTTAAATAGAATGTCTGCAATTGGCGCAATTTCTCTTCTAGTTCCTGGTCCAAAAATGTTGTGGCATTTTGCAGATTTAGGTATGAGTGATTCCATATTTACATGTACCGATGGCACAGTAAATACAGATACAGATACCACAACAGGTGATTGTAAATTAGCTACAAAACCACAACCTCAATGGGTTAACAATTGGTTAGGAGTAACTCAAAGAAATAAAATTTACACAGATTATGCTAAAATGATTGATCTTAAAAAAAATAATATTGTTTTTAACGGCAATTATTCAATTAGTACTAATGCAAGTAATATTAAACAAAGATTATATATTTGGGATGATACTTTGCCTACAACTCAATTAAAAAATGTGGTTATACTTACCAATTTTTCTGTTGCGGCATTAGCAGTAACTCCTGATTTTCCTTATACAGGAACTTGGGTAAATTTAATGGATAATACAACTATTAATGTAACAAGTACAACAGCTACAATTACAATAGAATCTGGAGGTTTTAGGATATATGGGAATCAATCTGCTTTAACAACAGATGAATTTAATGCTGTTAATAATTTGAGTTTGTCTCCAAATCCTGCTTCAACTTACTTTACTTTAAATGGCGATGCAGAAAAAGTTCAAATTTTTTCTATTACAGGTCAATTAGTAAAATCGTTCTCAGGTTTAACGATTAACGATCAATATTCTATTGCTGATTTGAACAGAGGAATATATTTGGTAAAAGTTACCGATTTGAATAATCGTCAAAAAACGATGAAATTAATAAAAGAATAAATTTTGAGTTAGTTTAAAATAGATTTCCTTAAAGACCTTTCATTATTTTGAAAGGTCTTTTTTTATTCGGCTAAGTTGTCATAGCTTTGCGGTTCAAAAGATTGATAACTAAATGAAAAAATCCCTTATAAAATCATTTAAAATCTTTGGAATAACAATTGGACTCATTTTAACAATGATGTTCTTGTTTCCAATAGTTTTTCCTGGTAAAATTGAAAAAGAAATTAAAGAATTTGCCAACCATAAATTAAATGGCAAATTGGATTTTAAAGAAGCCAACCTTTCCTTTTTTAATCACTTTCCTTCGCTTACACTTTCACTTACTAAATTTTCTTTAAAAGGTTCTGCGCCATATAAAGATGAAACTCTCGTTTCTGCTGATGAAATAGCATTTGGAATAAATTTAAAAAGCCTTATTTTTGATAAAACAGTTGCTATCGATAAAATATTTCTTTCGGATGCTTTTGTCAATGTAAAGGTGAATGAAAAAGGAGAAGCCAATTACAATGTATATATTTCCGATAATAAGGAAGCATCCAAAGACACTACTTCAACTACTTCTTTACGCTTAGAAAAAATCTCCATAACTAATACCCATTTGGTTTATGACGATAAATCAACAAAGATATTAATCGATGCCAAAGGGTTTAATTATATTGGTAAAGGTGATTTGACTAAAGCCATTTTTCAGCTGGACACAGAAGCCGATATTGACGATTTTAATTTCGCTTTTGGAGGCGAACAATATCTAAAAAACAAATCAGTAAATGCCAATTTGATTACTAAGATTAACACCAATTCATTGTCGTTTGTTTTTGAACAAAATAACTTGAAGATTAATAAACTACCAATTGATTTTATTGGAAAATTTGACTTCCTAAAAAATGGTTATGATTTAGATTTCAAAATTCAATCGCAAAACAGTTTGTTGAATGACTTTTTTACAGCTATGCCACCAAGTTATGTTACTTGGTTAGAGAAAACCAAAGTTAAAGGAAGTACAGATTTAATGTTGACTTTAAAAGGAAAGTATATTGCTTCAACCAATGAAAAACCTGATTTGGCTTTCAATATGAAAATTAGAGAAGGAGAAATTAATTATAAAGAATCACCACTTTCAGCCTCAAATATTTTCTTGAATTTTGATACAAAATTACCAGCACTTAATCCAGAACGATTAAAAGTTAATATTGATTCTATTTTCTTTAATGTTGGAAAAGATTATGTAAAAGCTATCATTAAAACAGAAGGATTAAGTAAACCAACAATTGATGCCAAAATAAAATCAGCAATTGATTTAGGTAAATTAGATAAAGCATTCGGATTGCAAAATATGGATTTGAAAGGAATTTTAAATCTTGATGTTAATTCAAAGGGAATCTATGATGCCAAAAACAAAATTGTTCCTGTAACAAAAGGAATAGTTTCTTTCAAAAACGGCTATATCAAAACCGATTATTATCCAAATCCAATAAAAAATATTAATCTTTTAGCAAATGTTTCCGATAATTCAGGTTCGTTAAAAGATTTGAAAATTGTACTTGCTCCAGCTTCTTTTGATTTTGAAGGAAAACCAATTTACGTGCAAGCCAATCTTGAGAATTTAGAGAATGTAAAATACGATATCAAAGCCAAAGGCGAATTAGATTTGGCTAAAATCTACAAAGTGTTTACTCAAAAAGGATTGGATATTCAAGGTTACATCAAAGCAGATGTTGCCTTTAAAGGAACTCAAGCCGATGCAGTCGCAGGAAATTATCATAAATTAAACAACAAAGGAACATTAATTCTTAGAAATATCTTTACCAATTCAGAATATCTACCTAAACCATTTTTAATCAAAGAAGGTGAGTTTGTATTCAATCAAGACAAGATGAATTTTAATAAATTCTCTGCAACTTATGGACAATCCGATTTTAAAATGAATGGATATATGCAAAATGTAATCGATTTTGTGTTATCAGATAAAGCAGTTTTAAAAGGAAATTTCAATGTTGATGCAAACTATATCAATGTTGATGAATTCATGTCTAATTC
>CANCFZ010000055.1 GCA_947377425.1 Flavobacteriaceae bacterium | reverse complement strand
ATTCCGCTATTGGGAACAGGGTTTTATATTCTTTTTAGTGATAATTATTATGCTAAGGAGCAGTATTTTCTATTGTTGTTTCAAGTAATCATTATTACTTTTTTTCTGCCGTTGGCCTTTTTCTATTTGCTGCGAACTTTTGGAAAATGTTTATAAAACTATGTTTAAAATGCCGCCAAGTTTCTCTGTTGGAATGTTGATAATTGTTTCTATTGTAGCCGCTTTGTACACTATTTTTTGGTAGAAATTTTTACATGTTTTTAATAACATAGATAACTATACCCCAAATTATCAACTCATTTTCGTCTGTGACTTTTATGGGTTGGTAATTTTTATTTTCTGGCATTAAATAAACGCAGTCTTTTTCGACTTTAATTCGTTTTACAGTAAATTCACCATCGATGAAACATACGGCAATTTTGTTGTCTTGTGGCTCTAAACTTCGGTCAACTATTAGAATGTCTTTGTCGTTTATTCCGGCATTGACCATTGAATTTCCTTTCACTTTTATGTAAAATGTTGCTAACGGATTTTTGCATAATTCTTTATTCAAGTCGATATCATTTTCCATAAAATCGGTTGCCGGCGATGGAAATCCAGCCGAAACTCCTTCTTTTATATAAGGAATTTTAATGTCGCTTTCAAAATCGGGACGATAAAAAGTTAAGGCATCTTCTTTTTTTACTGACATTTTATTTCTAGTATTTCTTTAAATTTTGTTGTGAATCTTGGTGATAAATGTTTCTGATTCATGTTCCAAGTTAGGTTTAAATTTTGGGTTCCTAACTTTACTTTTCTATCTCCAATTTTTGTATTGAGATAATCCATTGCTTTCATTAATGCTAAGTGTTTTGGATTTTCTTCTTCAAATAACTGAAATTGTTTCTTATTTTCGTCAATCACTTCGGTAACGATAACACCAGCTTTTTTGAATTTTATATTTTCATTTCCAGCATACAATTCTTTTAACATAGCAATTGCAGTATTTGAAATTGTTATAGTTGAATTGGTGGCATACGGCAATGTTATGGCTTTGTTGAAATAATATTTTTGATTTTCATATTTGTGTTTGTCTATAACTAGCATTACAATAATGGTTTGGCAACACGAGTTTTGTTTTCGTAATTTCTCTGCACAAACTGCCGCAAAAGTGGCTACACGTTCTCTCAAATCATCAAAATCTGAAATTTGTTTTGGAAAACTTCTTGTGGTGGCAATACTTTTTTTCTGTTCTTTAATGGGTTCTAAATCTAAAACCGATTTTCCTTCTAATTCATATTTTAATCGCATGCCAATTACGCCCATTTCTTTTTTAATCCATGCTTCGTATTGCGGTTTTGTAAAATCGTAAGCTGTAAGAATGTTGTGAGCGATCATTTTTTTTCTCAATCGAAAACCAATTCCCCACACGTCTTCAATCTTGGTCCATTTTAGTGCCTTGATTCGTTTTTCATCCGTATCAATTACATAAATTCCTTGTGTTCTTTCTTGAAATTTTTTGGCAATTCTATTGGCAACTTTTGATAAAGCTTTAGTAGGAGCAAAGCCAACACAAACCGGAATTCCAACCCACTTTTGCACGCGGTTTTTCATTTGAATTCCATAGTCGTGATAATCGGCAATTGACATTCCGTCAAAATTTAGAAAGGCTTCATCAATGCTGTAAATTTCTAAATTTGGTGTGTATGCTTCCAGAATTTTCATTACACGGTTACTCAAATCACCATACAAAGGATAATTAGACGAAAAAACTTTGACATTTTTTTCTTTAATTAAATCACGGATTTTAAATTCGGGTGCGCCCATTGGAACACCAACCGCTTTGGCTTCATTACTTCTAGAGATTACACAACCGTCGTTATTAGATAAAATAACAACTGGTTTTCCAATATATTGAGGTTGGAAAACGCGTTCGCACGAAGCATAAAAATTGTTACAATCGACTAAAGCATACATCTTGTAAAATTACAGAATATGATTTTATGTCGATGATTTACAAAAGTTAATTTTGTGGATTGTTGATAAATAAAAAACCACCTAAATTGCTTTTGATGGTTGTTATAATTTAAGTCTATTTTTTCTTATTTCAATAAATTGGTAACCAAAGATGGATATAATCCGATGATGATATTTAATAAAATTGAAACCGTTCCAACGGCATAATATACAAACGGAGTTGCTTGTTTTTCTTCGGTTGGTTCTTTGGTGTACATAGCCAAAATCAATTTGAAATAGTAACCAACACTGATAATCGAATTGATTACACCAGCAATAACTACTACTAAATATCCCGCTTGAATGGTTTGAGTGAACAACATGAACTTAGCAAAAAATCCAGAAAAAATCGGAATTCCAGCCATAGATAAAAGTGATGCTGTTAAAATTGCTGCCAGTAACGGATTTGTTTTTGCTAAACCGTTAAAGTTGATGATGTCTTCGTTGTCTTTATTTTTGGTAACATTTATAATCACAGCAAATGATGCAATTCCTGCTAAAGCATAAGCCGAAGCATAATATAACAAAGTTGTTGATGAATTTGCCAATGTCAATAAAGCCATTAGCATAAATCCTGCATGAGAAATTCCAGAAAATGCAAGCATACGTTTGACATTCGTTTGACGTAATGCCATAATGTTTCCGATGGTCATTGACGCAATGGATACGATAACTACGATTAGTTGAAATGAAGTTAGCATATTTTCATTATCAAACGATAAATTCAAGTTTAAAACCGTAACTAATTTGTATAATGTAGCTACAGCAACCACTTTTACCAAAGTACTCATTGTTGTTGTAACTAGTGTTGGTGAACCCTCGTAAACATCTGGAGCCCAAAAATGAAATGGAACAGCTGCAATTTTAAACAACATTCCGATTACTACCAAAACAACTCCAATAGGAAACCAAACAGGTAATTCGGCAGAAACAGATGCTTCGCTAATTTCTCTAACGTCAAAACTTCCCATCGCACCATAAATTAAACAAATTCCAAACAATATGATTCCAGATGCGAATGAACCCATTAGGAAATATTTCATACCAGCTTCGTTACTTTTTATGTCCAATCTACTGCTTCCGGCTAAGATGTATAATGCAATAGAAAGTGTTTCAATTCCTAAGAAAAACATAGATAAATTGGAGAACGAAACCATGGCAATTGCACCGGCAAGAAGAAATATTTTGATGGCAATATAATCTGAAATTTTGGTTGGATGATCTTTATAAACATCATATCCCATTGCAATAATAAATATAGCAAGAAGAATAAATAACGATGAAAATGCAGATGAAAATTTATCTACAACAATCATGTTAGTATAGCTGTCATTGGCTAATGTGCCAAAAGACCAAAGATTTAGTGTTGTTCCTAAAACGGCTACTAATCCTAAGATTACTACAGGAACAATTGCTTTTCTAAAATTAAATATTTCAGCTATAAGACAAAAAACGCCTAAACCTGATATTGCTATTAATGTATTCATTTTTATTTATTGATTTAGGAATTCGAAATTTTCATGTCGCCTTTCCAAAATTATTATCTATCTATTAATTTGCTTTAGAATTTCAACGATGCTAGGATTTACCAAATCTACGATTGGTTTTGGATACAATCCGTAGAAAAGTAAAAAGGCAATTATAACTATAAAAACTAGTGTTTCACTTGGTGTAACATCTGCAAAAATGGTTGTGTTTGTTTCTCCAAGCATTACATTTTGGAACATTTTCAACATGTAATAAGCTCCCAAAATAATAGTTGTTCCACCTAAAACTGCGAACCAAACATTCACTTGAGACAAACTGTATAAAACGGTGAATTCTCCAATAAAATTGAACGTTCCAGGTAAAGCAACAGAAGCCAAAACGATGATCATAAACATTGAAGTAAATTTTGGTGTTTGTGAACGAATTCCACCTAAATCTGCAATTTTATTAGTTTCAAATCTTCTAAAAATTACTTCCGCAGCAAAGAATAAGCCTACGATTACAAATCCGTGCGCAATCATTTGAGAAACGGCACCGCTCAAACCAGCTTCTGTTAAAGTATAACATCCGGCAGCGATTAATCCAACGTGAGCTAATGACGAATAAGCTAATAATTTCTTCAAATCTTTTTGACGCAAAGCCACGATTGAACCATAAATTACTCCAGCAATGCTCAATCCAATTAAAACTGGCATATAAGTTTTTGCAGCTAAAGGTGCAATTGGTAATTGCCAACGAATAACGCTGTACAATCCCATTTTTAGCATAATACCAGACAAAAGCATTGTTCCAACAGTTGGTGCTTTTTGGTATACTTTTGCTTGCCAAGTGTGAAATGGTATAATCGGAATTTTAATAGCATAGGCTAAAAAGAATGCGAAGAAAATCCAAGTTTGTTCCGTTGCCGTTAAATCTAATTTGGTTAAATCTGATACTAAGAAACTACCAGCTTTAGTATATAAATAGGCAAAAGCAATTAACATGAATAGTGATCCAGCTAATGTGTAAATAAAAAATTTGACAACTGCTTTTTTGCGTTCTTCAGCATCGCCATTACCCCAAACTAAAGCGATAAAATAGATTGGTAGTAATGATAATTCCCAGAAGATATAATACAACAATCCATCAGCAGCTAGAAAAGTTCCTGTCATTGCAAACGCCATGAACAATACTAATGCGTAGAAGTTTTTGGATTTATTAAAAGTATTTCCAAAAGAAGAAAAGATGATAATTGGGGTTAAAGAAACGGTCAATAAAACCATTGCTAATGCCAAACCATCAGCTTTTAAAGCAAAAGAAACGTTGGGTTGTAAAATCCAAGGATTGTTTAAGCTGATGTCAACTCCGCCTAAAAAGTGATTTACTAATACAGTTGTACAACCTAAAGCCAATAAACTAAAGAATAAAGCCACTTTAGAAGCGAATTTATCTCCAGAAAGGAAAGTTGCCAAAGCACCAATTAAAAGGATAATTAATATAAGTGATACGTTCATTTTCTTTAAATTATTGTGCTAAAAATAAATAACTAACTATTGCTAAAACTCCAATTACAAAGGCAAAAAGGTATAAACCAATACTTCCTGATTGTAATTTTTTACCTTGATTTCCAAGTCCGTTTACTACAGTTCCAAATCCGTAAACTACATTTCCTAAAGCAGGTTCTAATGTGGTTCTAAAGAAATTTGAAAGTGCGTTTATTGGTTTTACAATTAAAGAAGTATACACTTCATCAACGTAATATTTATTGTAAATAGTTTTAGAAAAACCTGTGATTTCTGAATCTTGTTTTGGTACAAATCCTTGTTTGATGTATTTAGAGTACGCCCAAGCAATTCCGATTATCGCTCCAGTTAAAGCAATTGCCATTAGCATCATTGCGTTTCCTTCAAAGACACTTTCTTCTTTATGTTTAGAAAGTAAAACTGGTTCCAAGAAATGATTTAACCAGCCATTTCCAATTGGTTTTGGTAAGTTAATCAATCCGCCAACAGTTGCTAAAGCTGCTAAAATTATAAGTGGTAAAGTGATTAAACTCGGGCTTTCGTGTAAATGATGTTTTTGTTCTTCTGTTCCTCTAAAATCTCTAAAGAAAGTTAGATACATTAATCTGAACATATAGAAAGCAGTCATAATAGAAGCAATCGAGCCTACAATCCATAATGCTTTATTGTTTTCAAAAGCTACCATTAAGATTTCATCTTTAGACCAAAATCCTGCGAAAGGAAAAATACCTGCAATAGCCAATGTTGAAATTAACATGGTTGCAAATGTGATTGGCATTGCTTTGCGCAAACCGCCCATTTTACGCATATCTTGTTCGCCATGTAAAGCATGAATTACTGAACCTGAACCCAAGAACAGACAAGCTTTAAAGAAAGCATGAGTGATTACGTGAAAAACAGCAACATTATATGCTCCAAGACCTAATGCTAAAAACATTAAACCCAATTGAGAAACTGTAGAATAAGCTAATACTTTTTTGATATCGTTTTGAAGCAACCCAATTGATGCTGCTACTAATGCAGTTATTGCTCCAACAATTGCAATTATATTTTGAACATCTGGTGTTAAATCAAATAAGAAATTCATTCTTGTAATCATAAAGATACCAGCAGTTACCATTGTTGCTGCGTGAATCAATGCAGAAACTGGAGTTGGTCCAGCCATTGCATCTGGTAACCAAGTGTAAAGTGGTAATTGTGCAGATTTTCCTGTTGCTCCGATGAATAAGCATAATGCAGCAATACTAGTTAAGAATACATTTTGAGGCGTATTGAAATAGATAGATAGAAAATGTGTTTTCATAGCTGTGAAATCTAATGAACCACACATACTTGCCAAAATAAAAATCCCAATTAAGAAACCTAAATCCCCAATTCTATTCATGATGAAAGCTTTCTTTGCTGCGTCGTTATAATCTTGATTTTTATACCAAAACCCGATGAGTAAGTAGGAGCACAATCCAACGCCTTCCCAACCAATAAACATTACTAATAGATTGCTTCCAACTACTAATGTTATCATGAAGAAGATGAATAAATTCAAATACGCAAAAAACTTGTGCATATTGTCATCTTCGTGCATGTAGCTAATC
The DNA here is from genome assembly GCA_947377425.1 of Flavobacteriaceae bacterium. Classification (GTDB taxonomy): domain Bacteria; phylum Bacteroidota; class Bacteroidia; order Flavobacteriales; family Flavobacteriaceae; genus Flavobacterium. Next base: position 5,710 of record CANCFZ010000055.1, on the reverse strand, counting down.
GAATATAAGTGAATCAAAGAACCAATTCCGGTTACAAACAATAACCATAACAAAGACAATTGGTCTAATAGAATTCCGAAATCAACTTTAAGTTTTCCTATTTGAATCCAATCAAATAATTTAACTTCAATTGGTTTTCCAGTTGTATTTAATTGCATAAAAAAGTAGATGCTTATTACAAAAGAAACTGCCACAGCAATTGTTCCTATTGCACCTGAACTACTTTTCCCTACTTTTTTTCCGAAGAAAACATTAAATAAGAACCCAACAAATGGGGCTAATAATAAGAGTAAAACTAAACTATTCTCCATTAGGGATTATCCTTTTAAGTTTTTTAAATTTGATATATCAACCGAACCAATATTTCGGAAAATTGAAACTAAAATTGCCAAACCAACAGCAACTTCGGCAGCAGCAACAGCCATTGAGAAAAACACGAATACTTCTCCTTTTGGATCTTGCCAATAGGTTGCAAAAGCGACAAACAATAAGTTTACAGCATTTAACATAATTTCTATTGACATAAAAACGATGATGGCATTTCTTCTGTACAACACTCCAAAAATTCCGATACAAAATAGTAAAACGGAAAGGAAGATGTAATTTTCAATACCTATTTGATTTAAAATATTGCTCATATTATTTACCTTTAATTTCTTTTTTAGACAATAAAACGGCTCCAATCATTGCTGTTAAAAGCAATACCGAAGCAAATTCAAACGGAACCATAAATCCTTCTTTATCGTCTAATAAAACAGTTCCTAGTTTTTTAATTGATTGAAAATCTTCGCCAGTTGTAGGATATTCGCCAACAAATGGTTTAGAATACATAAAAATCAATACCAATGCCGAACTCAATAATATAAAAACTGTGATTGCTCCAAGTCTAGTAATTCTTGGTTTGTGAACTTCGTCTTCTTTGTTTAAATTCATCAACATAATGGTAAATAAAAACAAAACCATTATTGCTCCAGCGTAAACTATTACATGCACTACCGCAAGAAATTGAGCATTAAACAACAAGTAATGACCAGCAATTGTAAAGAAACATACCACCAGATAAATAGCGCTATGAATAGGATTTCTGCTATAAATTGTCAAAAAAGCTGTTGACAACGTTATTGCAGATAAAATATAAAATATGATAAGTACTGTAGACATAATTAATTTAGGTTTTTAGTATGTGCCATAGCCATTTCTAGTGGCATAACTAATTTATCTTTTCCGAAGATAAAATCTTCTCTATCGTAATTTGCAGGAACCAATTCTTTAGAAATAGTAAGGTAAATAGCGTCTTTTGGACAAGCTTCTTCACACAATCCACAAAAAATGCAACGCAACATATTGATTTCATATATCGAAGCATATTTTTCTTCTCTATACAAATGTTCTTCTCCTTTTTTGCGTTCTTCGGCTTTCATTGTGATTGCTTCTGCCGGACATGAAAGTGCGCATAATCCGCAAGCTGTACAGTTTTCTCTACCTTGTTCGTCGCGTTTCAACATGTGTTGACCACGATAAACAGGACTAAACTCACGCACTTGTTCAGGATAATGAATCGTTGCTTTTTTCTTAAAAAAGTGTTTGATGGTAATCCATAAACCTTTTACAATAGCTATCAGGTACATACGTTCCAAAAACGTCATTTCCTTGTTGGAAACTTGTTTTTTCTTGCCTGATAATGATATACTTTGTATTGATGTTGACATAATTTCTTTTCTTATTTAAAAGCTAGAATGCAAATTCCAGTTATTATAATATTGACGATTGAAAGTGGAATTAATATTTTCCATCCTAAATTCATCAATTGATCGTATCTAAATCTTGGTATTGTCCATCTGATCCACATAAAGAAGAAGATGAAGAAACAAAGTTTCGCGAACAATGCTCCAATTCCAATAACATTTGCAATATTAACACCCCAATTTTCAACTGCCCAACTCATTCCAGGATAATTGTAACCTCCGAAGAATAAAACAGAGATAATTGTTGCAGAGATAAACATATTGGCATATTCAGCAAACAAATAGAATCCCATTTTCATGGAAGAATATTCGGTGTGATAACCACCAATTAATTCTGATTCACATTCTGCTAAATCGAAAGGTGTTCTGTTGGTTTCTGCAAAAGCACAAATCAAAAAGATTAAGAACGACAATGGTTGATAAAAAACATTCCAATGCATTCCGTGTTGTTGGATTGAAATTTCTTTCAAACTTAAAGTTCCCGTCATCATCAATAAAGCAATCATTGATAATCCCATGGCAACTTCATACGAAACCATTTGTGACGCTGCACGAACGGCTCCCATTAAAGAGAATTTGTTATTTGATGCCCATCCACCAATCATGATTCCGTATACACCAATAGATACTACTCCAAAAATGTATAATAAAGAAACGTCTAAATCGGTTGCTTGAAGATAAACTGTTCTTCCGAAAATTTCTAATTTATCTCCCCAAGGAATTACAGCACTCGTCATTAAAGCGGTACTCATTGCAATGGCTGGTCCAACAAAAAACAAAAATTTATTTTTAGTATTTGGTTCAAATTCTTCTTTCGCGAATAATTTCATTCCGTCGGCAAGTGGTTGTAATAATCCACCCCAACCAGCACGGTTTGGACCAACTCTATCTTGTAAATAAGCAGCAACTTTACGTTCAGCCCAAGTAGAATACATGGCCATAACCATAGTGAACGCAAAAATCACTAAGATAAAAATGCTTTTTTCTATAATAAATCCATTATCCATTGTTCTTAGTATTTATTACGTTACCGTCAATTTTTTCATTGTAATCAATGTCCGACATACTGATTTTTTTTCTGTCGATATCGCGTCCCATTAAAATTCCTTTTTCAGTTTCGATAACAACTGTGTCTAATTTTCCGTAATGTTTATTTTGATTGATAACGGAATCTTTTTCGAATTTTCTTGGTCCTTCGATAGTCCAATCTGAAACTTCTTTTTTGTCAAAACGACAGGTGTTACAAATGAAATCTTCTACTTCGTGGTATTCGTCTTTTCTTGCTGTAACTCTTTGAATTTCGTTTCCAAACATCCAAAGTGTTGTTTTACCACAACATCCTGGAGTTGTACATTCTCTGTGAGCGTTGAATGGTTTGTTGAACCAAACTCTCGATTTGAATCGGAAAGTTTTATCAGTTAAAGCTCCAACTGGACAAACATCAATCATGTTTCCAGAGAATTCATTATCAATCGCAGCAGAAACGCAAGTTGAAATTTGCGAATGATCACCACGATTTAAAACACCGTGAACTCTACCATCTGTTAATTGATCGGCAACTTCTACACAACGTTGGCAAACGATGCAACGGTTCATGTGCAATTGAATTTTGTCTCCAATATTTTCTGGTTCAAACGTTCTTTTCTCTTCGATGAAACGAGTTTCCGATTTTCCGTGTTCGAATGATAAATTTTGTAAATCACATTCTCCTGCTTGATCACAAACTGGGCAATCTAATGGGTGATTTATCAAAAGGAATTCGGTTACTGCTTTTCTAGCTTCGGTTACTCTTTCAGAAGATTTGCTTGCTACTTCCATACCATCTTGACAACCAGTAACACATGATGCTACTAATTTTGGCATTGGTCTTGGGTCAGCTTCACTACCTTTTGTAACGTCAACTAAACAGCAACGGCATTTTCCACCAGTTCCTTTTAGTTTAGAATAATAACACATGGCTGGCGGAACTGATTCTCCACCAATCATACGAGCAGCTTGAAGGATTGTTGTTCCTGCTTCTACTTCTATTTCTTGACCGTCTATGGTTACTTTCATACCAATATATAACTCCTACGGAGTATTTTTGTTCTTATTAAACTTCTTGTTTTGCTATTAAATGTCTCACTTTTTCAAATGGCTCATTCACAAAATGATCTCTATTTTTTACTTTTTCTGGGAAACGAATATGGTATTCAAATTCCTCTTTAAAGTGACGAATTGCCGCAGCAACTGGCCATGAAGCCGCGTCACCTAATGGACAAATTGTATTTCCTTCAATTTTTGATTGAATACTCCATAACAATTCGATGTCTTCTTCGCGTCCGTGACCGTTTTCAATTCGGTGTAATACTTTTTCTAACCAACCTGTTCCTTCACGACATGGCGTACATTGACCACAAGATTCATGGTGATAAAATCTTGAAAAATTCCAAGTATTTCTAACGATACAAGCTCGGTCATCATAAACAATAAATCCTCCAGAACCTAACATCGAACCAGTTGCGAATCCACCATCAGATAGACTTTCGTAACTCATTAATCGGTCTTCACCAGCAGCCGTTTTGTAAATTAAATTAGCTGGTAAAATTGGCACCGAACTTCCTCCAGGAACTAATGCTTTTAATGGTCTGTCGGTTTGCATTCCACCACAATATTCATCAGAATTCATGAATTCGTATACAGATAAACCTAATTCAATTTCGTAAACACCTTGATTTTTAATGTTTCCAGATGCCGAAATTAATTTGGTTCCAGTCGAACGACCAATTCCGATTCCTGCATAATCTGCACCAGAATTATTTATAATCCAAGGCACAGCTGATATAGTTTCTACGTTATTTACTACGGTTGGATTTTGCCAAAGTCCTTTAACAGCTGGAAATGGTGGTTTCAATCTAGGATTTCCACGATTTCCTTCTAAACTTTCTATTAATGCGGTTTCTTCTCCGCAGATGTAAGCTCCGCCACCAATTTGAACAAAAAGTTCTAAATCGTAACCTGAACCTAATATATTTTTACCCAACCAACCAGCAGCTTTTGCTTCGGCGATGGCTCTTTCTAAAATTTTATAAACCCACATATATTCTCCACGAATGTAAATGTAGGATAAGTTGGCTCCAAGTGCATAACTTGAGGTAATCATTCCTTCAATTAATAGGTGAGGAATGTACTCCATTAAGTAACGATCTTTGAATGTTCCTGGTTCAGATTCGTCAGCGTTGCAAACTAAATGTCTTGGATTACCTGATTTTTTATCGATAAAACTCCATTTCATTCCAGCTGGAAATCCTGCACCACCACGACCACGAAGTCCCGAAGTTTTTACTTCTTCAACAACTTCATCAGGCGTCATTTTTTTCAAGGCTTTTTCTACTGATGCGTAACCGCCTTCACGACGATATACTTCATAAGTTTTAATTCCCGGAACATTTATTTTGTCTAATAATATTTTTCTTCCCATGATACTATTTATCGTGTAAAGTGATTTTTCCGTCTTTGCAATCAGACACTAACTGATCGATTTTTTCTTTGGTAAGATGTTCTTGGTAGAAATCACCCAATTGCATCATTGGAGCATATCCACAAGCACCGAGACATTCTACACCGCGAACTTCAAACATCATGTCTGGTGTTGGTTCACCCACTTTTACACCTAATTTAGAACACGTGTAATCCATTAAATCCTCTACACCGTTTTGGCAACAAGGAGAAGTTTGACAGAATTCGAACATGTATTTTCCAATTGGGCGTTGGTTGAACATTGTATAAAAAGTAACTACTTCGTATACTTCAATACGTTGAATTTCTAATATTTCGGCTACTTTGTTTTGCAATTCAATACTCAACCAATTGTCGTGAGCATCTTGAACTTCGTGTAAAACAGGTAATAAGGCCGATTTTTTTCTATCTGCAGGATAATGACTAATCAATTCATTGATACGATTCATCAATGATTCTGTCATGTT
>CANCFZ010000054.1 GCA_947377425.1 Flavobacteriaceae bacterium | reverse complement strand
TTTGGTTTTGTTTCTAAAATTCTATAGATTTGAAAACCTAAAAACAAACCAAAATCAAAACAATCCTCATTACTGGCGCTTCTGGTGGCCTTGGCAAAGAAATTGCACTTCACTTTTCTAAAAAGAATTGGAATGTTATCGCTACAATGATTTGTATCAAAGAAGCTGTAGTTTTTGATGGCATTCCAAATATTAAATGCTACGAAATTAATGTAACTTCTTCAGAAAGCATTAATATAGCTAAAGATGAGATTTTAAAAGATAATAAATCCATTGACGTAATCATAAATAATGCAGGAATTGGCTACCGAAGTTTTGTAGAATTATCTGAAGATGCTAAAATTGATTGTATTGTAAAAGTCAATTGGCTTGGAGTTGTGAAAGTTTGCCGTGCTTTTATTCCGCATTTTAGAGAACAACAAAAAGGACAATTTATCAATATAACTTCAATTGCTGGTTTAGTAAATTTGCCGTTAGGAAGCTTTTATCATCCAACAAAGCAAGCAGTAGAAAGCTTTTCAGAATGTATGGCTTATGAATTATTGAATTTTAATATCAGTGTAGCCACAGTTCAGTTCGGAAATGTTCCTTCAAATTTTCAAAAAAATGTTTCAAAATGTGAAAAATCATCTGTTGATTCCTACAATGAAATGATGAAAAGTATTGATGGAATTATGAATAAAAAAACATGTGACAATCATAATTTATCGATTTCTATTCTTGAAAAAATTTATAAAATTGCCGAAAATCCATCTAAAGGATTTAAAAAATATTCTATTGGGTTTGATGCTAAATTGATGAAAAATCTCAGAAGATTTCTCGGATATAGGTTATTTGACAGACTTATAAGAAGATATGTTTTAAGCAAATAAATAATTGTATTTGTGTTGAAAACAAACTATTTTTGCCAAACACAACAACACTTAATTTAATGAATACAATAACTACAACACATTTTAATTTTCCAAATCAAAAATCGGTTTATCGAGGTAAAGTCCGAGAAGTTTATAATATTAATGATGAACTTTTAGTAATGGTTGCCACCGATAGACTTTCTGCGTTTGATGTAGTTTTACCAAAAGGAATTCCCTATAAAGGTCAGATTCTAAATCAAATTGCTACTAAATTCATGGAATTGACTAAGGATATTGTTCCAAATTGGTTGATTGCAACTCCAGATCCAAATGTGGCTGTCGGACATTTGTGCGAACCTTTTAAAGTAGAAATGGTAATTCGAGGCTATTTATCCGGTCATGCTGCTCGAGAATATGCACTCGGAAAAAGAACTATTTGTGGTGTAACAATGCAAGAAGGATTGAAAGAAAACGATAAGTTTGCAACACCAATAATAACTCCAACAACCAAAGCTGATAATGGTTCGCATGATGAAGATATTTCTCGTGAAGCTATTTTATCAAATGGAATTGTATCCGAGGAGGATTATTTTGTTTTAGAAAAATATACTCGTGATTTATACCAACGCGGTACTGAAATTGCAGCAAATTGTGGTTTGATTTTAGTAGACACTAAATATGAATTTGGTAAAACTAAAGAAGGAAAAATCGTTTTAATTGACGAAATTCATACACCCGATTCTTCACGTTATTTTTATGCTGACGGTTATCAAGAACGTCAGAATGCTAATGAGGAACAGAAACAATTATCTAAAGAATTTGTTCGTCGTTGGTTAATTGAAAACGGATTTCAAGGAAAAGATGGGCAGCAAATTCCGAATATGACTGATGAATATATTGAATCTGTTTCAGAACGCTATATCGAATTATATGAAAACATTTTAGGAGAACAATTTGTAAAAGCTGACATTTCAAATATTGATGAACGTATAGAAAACAATGTATTAAAATATTTGAAAGATAAATAATCAAAAAAAAACCGACTCAGTTGTGAGACGGCTTCTTTTCGATTTTATAATACGTTTTTTAACTATAAATTTATTATGAAATATTTTTGTATTCTGATTTTACAATATTTTTAATTACTGAAAATGGACTAACATTTTTGTTGTAATAGTCTTTTGCCTTTTGTGATAAGCGAAAACGGTAATCACTATTTGTTAGCAATAAGTTTATTCCAATATTTAATTCTTCATCATTTGAAACTATATGAAGAGTTTCTCCATGAACTAAATCTTCTGGTAATTTATTTGAAATAGGAGTGGATAGTATTGGTTTACCCATAGCCAAAAACTCACCCAATTTCCATCCATGACATTTGTGAACAGATGGTGTATTAAATACAATTTCAGACAAAATTGTTTTAGTTACATATTCATTAGCCGAATAAAGTCTATAAAACAACAGGCTTTTAAAACCTTCATAGTGCTGATTATAGCTTGATGCAAAAAAACCTCCCTCGAAATTGCAATTCATTGACTTACAGATTTCAATGAATTTTTTTCTTAGAATGTTTGTTCGAGTCATAGAATCGGTATCGTCCCATAATTTTGCAATTGTAAAAACATAGGGAATTGTAGTGCCGCTATTTATTATTGATTCATTATTTTGATAATCTTCTAACTTTGGTCTTTTGTATTGCTCATAATAATCTTTAAAAAACCTTTTAAAAGAAACGATAGGAGAACATTTACTCTTAATTAAATTTAAAATACAATTATAAAGAGTTTCTGATTTATTCCAAATTTTTATTCCAAAACCTGGTGGAATTGAAATGATTTTAGATGTAAGATTTGACTCATTTAATGTAATGCCTGTATTAATTTTAGCATAATAATCACACCAAGCGTATGCTGCAGGATTTATATCAATAGGATCGCAAAAATCAATTACAAATTTTGATATTTTTTTATCTGAATTTATAAGTACAAATGCGAAATAATGTTCAAAAGCAAACTCTTCTGAATCTCTTTTTAAGTTGGAAAAATAACTGCTAGAAAAAGACACATTTTTCTTTCCAAAAAACTGGTACAATCCTTCTATATAAAAAGAGGCATAAAGTATTCTTGATGTTGGATCAATAATTATTTTAGGCATACTTCTTTTGATTTAAAATGTTAGACTATGCTTTAATTATTTTAGTTGTAAAAAAACAAAAATAGCATCTAACTTTTTGTGGCAATTTTAAATTTGTCTTTTGATTTTATGGTGTATTAAGTTTTTATCTTAATTGTGCCCCTAATTCAGTTTCAAAATTAGATTGCAATTTGCTCATAATTTTATCAATTTGAACATCAGTCAACGTTTTAGTAATGTCTTGAATAGTGAAACTTACCGCATACGATTTTTTTCCTTCGGGTAAATTGGTTCCTTCATAAACATCAAATAAGTTAATGTCTTTTAAAAGTGATTTTTCTGTTTGACGAGCTACTTTATATATCGATTCAAATGCAACGGAAGTATCAACTAGTAAAGCAAAATCACGACGAACTTCTGGATATTTTGGAATAGCTGTAAATTTGATTTTATTAGATAATAGTTTAATTACCAAATCCCAATTGAATTCGGCATAAAAAACTTCTTGCTTGATGTCAAAATGTTTTAAAACCGATTTTTTAACGGTTCCCATTTCAACTAAAGTATCATTTCCTATAGTAAAAGCAACTCCTTCAGCAAAAACATCATTTATTACTGGAGCACTTTGCGATTTGTCAAATCCTAAACGAGAAAGTATTGATGTCACATATCCTTTAAACAAAAAGAAGTCTGTTGGTTTTTGAGTATTTGTCCAACTTTCAGAAATTCTGTTTCCTGAAACGAAAAGTGTTAAATGTTTCTTTTCATTATAACCGGATAATAATTTACGGTAGCTTTTTCCAAATTCAAATAATTTTAAATCACTGTTTTTTCTGTTGATATTATATGAAATTGCTTCCAATCCTGAAAACAACATTGATTGACGCATTACTGATAAATCATTACTCAACGGATTTAATATGGTAACATTATTTTCGTCTTTCAATAATTCTGAAAGTTGAATATATTCAGGAGTAGTCAATGAATTTGCCATCATTTCATGGAAACCTAAAGAATTCATTTGAGCAGCAACAATATTTTGAACTTTATAATCTTCTGTTCGTTCCGATTTCGCAACAGTTGCGTTTAATTTTTTGGTAAAATTAATATTGTTATAACCATATACACGAAGGATTTCTTCAATAACATCAACTTCTCGTTGCACATCAACTCGGTAAGCAGGAATTGTTAAGCCAAGTCCAGCATCAGAGGTGCTATTTACTTTAATATCCAATGAAGCTAAAATTTTCTTGATGGTTTCTTTAGGTAATTCTTGTCCTATTAATTTGAATGCTTTTTCGTAATTTAAGAAAACAGAAAAATCAGAAAGTTTTTTTGGATATACATCAATTATATCTGATGTAATTTCTCCACCTGCAACTTCTTGAATTAATAAAGCGGCACGTTTCAATGCATACTCTGTAATTTCAGGATCAATTCCTCTTTCAAAACGAAATGAAGCATCAGTACTCAATCCATGACGTTTTGCCGTTTTTCTTATGGTAACCGGATTGAAATAAGCGCTTTCTAAAAATATTGCTGATGTGTTTTCAGAAACTCCTGAATTTTTTCCGCCAAAAACTCCAGCCATACACATTGGTCCTTTGTCATCACAAATCATCAAATCTTCTTCATGCAATGTTCTTTCAACAGCATCAAGTGTAACAAACTTTGTACCTGCAGCAACAGTTTTAACGGTTACTTTTCCGTGAATTTGTGAAGCATCAAAAGCGTGTAATGGTTGCCCTAATTCATGTAATACATAATTAGTAACATCAATAACATTATTTTTCGGAGTCAATCCAATTGCTTTTAGTCGGTTTTGTAACCAAGCTGGTGATGGTTTAATTGTTATTCCAGAAATTGTTACACCACAATATCTTGGAGCTAAATTAGAATCTACTATATTAACATCAATTTTCAAAGTACGTTTGTCCACTTTAAATTTAGAAACTGAAGGTGTAATCAATTCTAAAGAAGCATTTTTTTGCAATAAACCGGCACGTAAATCACGAGCAACACCCATGTGAGACATAGCGTCGGCACGATTTGGAGTTAAACCAATTTCAAAAACTTCATCATTCTCAATATTGAAAACTTTGGCAGCTGGTGTTCCTGGTTTTAGGCTGTCATCCAAAATCATAATTCCATCGTGACTTGATCCTAAACCTAATTCGTCTTCGGCACAAATCATTCCGTGACTTTCTTGTCCGCGAATTTTTCCTTTTTTTATTTCAAATTCTACACCTTCTTTATCAAATAGTTTGGTTCCAATAGTTGCAATTGGCACTTTTTGTCCAGCAGCGACATTACTAGCGCCACAAATGATTTGAACTGGAATTCCATCGCCCAAATCAACGGTTGTTACTTTAAGTCTATCAGCATCTGGGTGTTTTTCGCAAGTCAAAACATGACCTACAACAATACCTTCTAATCCTCCTTTAACCGATTGGTATTTTTCAACTATTTCTACTTCAAGCCCTAAATCAGTAAGGATATTTGAAATATCTTCTGATGGAGCGTCTATTTTTAAAAATTGTTTTATCCAGTTGTATGAAATCTTCATTGTGTACGTGTGATTTTTGAGTTGGCAAAGATAAGTATTGTAGCTTTTACATCAAATTATATTTTGTTCAAAAACATCTTTCTTTTTGATTTAAAATTAGTATTGCTTTTTTTGATATTTATAATGCTTTTTCCTTCAACATAACTATTGAGAGCCTATAGTTAAATAAGAATATAAATAAATAGCTAATAGAATTAAAAAAGATAGTGATGAATATAAAAATAAAATTGTGAAGTTATTTCTAAATCATTAACCAATAGCAATTTCTGTTTTAGCTTTAATAAAATCGGTTACTAAATAGCCAATTAGTTTGCCAACTAAATGGTTATTTTTTTCATAATCTAAACTTGGAGCGCCTTCACAAATGTGTATGTATGCAGCATTTTGATGTCTTCCAAAAAAGTAAATAAATTGCCGTAATTCTTCAACTGAAAAACCACTTAAAGTCATAGCGCTACATGGAATATTAGGAATGGAATCTAAGTCGATTTCGATTCCATAATAATCATTTTTTATAAAGTCTAAAGCAAATTGCATTTCAGTATTAAAATCTTTGGTTTGTTTGATTTTCATACTATCATAAGTATTATACAAAACGCGTTCTTTTAAGGTTTTCAGTTTGTCTAAAACACTTTTGGATGTGTAGCTATGGTGTAAGCCAAATATGAAATATTTTTTTAAAAATCCTTCTTCAAAGGCATACGAAAAACCATTACCGCTATGACGACCTTCTAAAATTCTAAAGTCGGAATGAGCATCAAAATTGATTGCGTTTACAGGTTTCCCTTTACCTAGAGCTGTTCCTTTAATGTTTCCGTATGCATTATTATGACCACCACCAATAACAATCGGAATTTTTCCAGCTTTTACAATAGTTGCAATAATATGAGAAACCTCTTTGTCAATTCGTACTACTAAGTCACTTAGTTTTTTTCTGTCGGCAGTAATATTAAAGTCCAAATTTTGAACTAAATTCATTTCTTCGGCAACATCTAATTGTCCTAGAACAACTATTTGAGAACCTTTACAAAAACGATTGTGTTGAATGTTAACAATACTTTTTATTGCACTATCCCAAGCAGTACTTGCTCCTGGACGACCATAATTTGCACGAACACCAATGTCTTCGGGAATTCCAAATAAAACAAATTGTTGTTCGCAGTTTTTTAGAAATGTAACAATATCTTGCTCTTTTGGTATGGTTACCATTTTTTCGCCAAATTTCACTTCGCCACTTCTGTGGTTCGTAATCTTTGATAAATCGGAAGTTGTAAAGCGAATTAATTTTTCCATTGAGTAAATTCTTTGCGTTCAAAAATAATATATTTATATATATATTCGTTATCTAAATTATTATTATTAAATTTGCTTAACTCAAAAAAGATCTACTATGGAAAATCAAAAGTCAAATTCTTCGTTAAAAGCTATTATTTTAGTGCTTTCGCTATTGCTATTAGGAAGTTTATTTTACATTTTCAAATTAACTACAGATACAAAAACGCTTCAAACAGAAGTTACATCAACTAAAACAGAAAAAGACAATGTGTTGAAAGATTTACAGGAACTTAAAGCAACTTATGATGCTGCTATTGCTGAAAACACATCAATGTCAGATGAATTAATTGCTGAAAGAGAAAAAGTAGTTGGCTTAATGGCACAATTAGAAAAATCTAAAGGAGATGCCGCTTCAATGGCTAAATACAAACAACAATTTATTGCACTTCAAACAAAAATGACTGGTTTAATGCAAGAAGTTGATGTGTTAAAAAAAGAAAACACAAAATTAACCACAAATCTGGATAGTACTAAAGTCGTTTTAACGGACTCTAAAAATTACAATCAAGTTCTTGTTGGTCAAAATGAAGAACTTTCTAAAACTGTTGAAAAAGGATCTAAATTATCGATTTTAAATTTAAAAACAGGAGCATACAAATTAAGAGGTTCTGGAAAACAAATAGAAACAGACAAAGCAAGTAGAGTTGATATCTTGAAAATTAGTTTTACAATTGCAGAAAACAGCATTGCAAAATCAGGTGACAAAACTTATTATATTCAAGTAATTGATAGCAAAAGTAATGTTCTTGGAGACAAGGCAACCATGAATTTTGGAAGTCAATCGTTAACATATAGTTTTACTACATCAGTAAAATATGAAAATAAAACGGTTCAAGTTACTCAAGATTTGCCAGGCAAAAATTTTGAAAAAGGAACCTATTTTGTAAATGTTTTTGATAAATCTGAAATGATTTCAAAATCTAGTTTTACATTGAAATAATATCCGTTTTAAAATATCAAATAAAGGTGCGCATTGCGTGCCTTTTTTTGTTTATAACTTGTTAGTTTATCAACTACTACAAATAGGTGTTTTAGTGTTATTTTGTGATATTAAATTTATACAATGAGTAATAATAAAAGAAGTGTAACTGTTTTAATTGGAATAGTAGGAATATTATTGGTGCTATTAGCAGGTACTATCGGATATATTCTTGGAAATTCTTCTGTGATTTCTGGAAATTCAACTTCTAATTCATCAACAATTACTGATGATAAGAAAATAATGAAAGAAATTAATGAACTCAAAAAAATGTATGATTCTAAAATTGCAGAAAAAACTAATAATTATAAAGCATTAAATGCAGAACGTGAAAAAGTACAATTGTTAGTTTCTGAATTAGAGAAAACTAAAAATGATGCTAATGCGCTCTTAAAGTATAAAACACAATATCAATCATTAGAATCTAAAATGAAAATTTTAGTAAATGAGATTGTAGTTTTAAAAACTAAAAAAACAAATATTATTATTAAGCAAATAAAGCCACAAGTTGTAAAAACAGAAATCAAACCTAAAATAGAAAATACATCTAATTCAATTGTTGTTCAACCAAAAAAAGAAATTGTTTCTAAAATAGAAGCAACAAAACCTAAATCAGATGATTTTTTTGGTAAGAAAGAATTACCCAAATCGATAGAACAAAAGCCTATTGTTGAAATTAAAAAACAAGTACAGGCTGTTCGTTATGAGAAATTTGCTAAAGTGACTTTGTCTAATGTAAAAGCAGCTGCTTACAATATAAAATCTGGAGCTAAACTGGTTGAAACTGATGTTTCAAATAAAGCAGAATGGATAAAAATAACATTTACTTTAGACGAAATTTCTGCTGCAAAACCAGGTGAAAAAACGTACTACATACAAATTATTAATTCACGAAATAATGTTTTAGGAAAACGCATTACAGAATATTTTGATAGTGAATCATTGACTTATAGTTTGAGTAAAAGTATAAATTACAACAATCAAGCAACAACTTGTACAATTGATTTTCCTTACAGAGACTTTGAAAAAGGAGTTTATTTTATTAATATTTTTGATAGAAATGACTTAGTTGGAAGATCGAGTTTTACTTTGAAATAGTTAAGTTTTCGTAAAACAATTCAGAATCAAAAGATAGTTAGGCTACAAGAATCTTGAACTCCAAACCAATATTTCTAATGCTTTCAATAGAAATAGTAGTGTCTTCTATTAGGTATTTTCGGAGTTTACTGATAAAAACATCCATACTTCTTCCAGAGAAAAAATCATCATTTTCCCAAACAGCTTTCAAAACTTGTTCGCGTTTTACCAATTGATTTTTATGTTGAAATAAAAACAACAATAACGACGCTTCTTTTTCGGTAAGTTGTTGTGTTTTTTGACTTGATTTTAATTCAAATCGATTAGTATCAAAAGTAAAAATGCCAATTTCAATATGATTTGGAAGTGTATTTGTAAAACTTCTTTTTTCGGTTCGTTTAATAATATTGGTCAATCGCAAAACCAATTCATCGGCTTCAAAGGGTTTGACAATATAATCGTCGGCACCCAATTTCAAACCTTTTATTTTATCTTCATTCTGATTTCGCGCTGTCAAAAACACAAACGGAATTTCAGGATTGCAATCAACTATTTTTTCGGCTAAAGTAAAACCATCAATTTTGGGCATCATCACATCTAAAACGCAAATATCAAAAGAGTTTTTTCTGAATAAATCCAAGGCTTCTTCACCATCTTTTGCCCAAATCACACTAAAGTTTTGAAGTTCTAAATATTGTTTTAAAATCGCTCCAAAATCAATATCATCTTCTGCTAAAAGTATTTTTCTCATGATTATGCTGATGGAATACTAATAGTAAATAAAGCACCTTTTCCTAAATCGCTAACGACTTTTATCGAACCTTTGTGCGCTTTTATTATTTCAGTTTTAATGGTGATATTTTGACAACCATATTTTACCGCATTTTCTAAAACATTAGTAATAGCAGTTGTTAAATGAAATTTATCCAATAACAAATTGAGTTCTAATGTTGAAAGTTCCGATTGTATTTCAACGTTTGGATAAGCCAAATGAAAATCATCGAGAATAGTTTTTACCAAGGAATTTGGTTTTACTTTTTCTTTTTGCAATTCGATTTCTTCAAATCCCAAAGAATTGTTCATCACTTGGTCGACAATATTTTGCAAACGAATGTTCTGACGGATTATGGTTTCAATAACCGAATTCATAATAGCCTCATTTTCTTGAACTTCTTTGCGTTCCAATATTTTAGTAGAAACCGATAACGTAGTTAAAGGCGTTTTCAATTCGTGCGTAATGTTGTTGATGAAATCGGTTTTTACATCGCTAACTTTTTTCTGTTTGATTAATGCTCTGATGGCGATAACGAATAATGAAATCAAAATAACCATTGACAAAATTGACAAAATCAAAATGGTTGCCATGCGTCGCAAAATAATTTGTTCCCAATTTTTTACCGAAACAAATAAGGTTTCTTCTGTTAGTAATTTATAATTGGAAGCTCCATTAGTTGTTCCGACATAATTTCTAACCGAAAAAGCATCGTCTAAAGTCGCCAAATTTCCATAAAGAATATTTCCAATAACTGGTTTTTCCGAAAAGATGGTATCTGATTTTTGTGCCGAATTAAAAACAATAAACTTATTGGTAATTACTGCAAAATCTATTTTGTTTTTAGGAAATTCAAGGTTAATTTTTCTTCGCAATAATTCGGTTAAAACATCGCGATATGGATTGGCTAATAAGTTACTTTTAAGTTGTGATTTGTAGTTTTTATTCTGAATATAATTATCCAATAATCGTTTGTAATAAATGTCTTTACTATTCATTACAGTAGAATCTAAATCGGTAAAATCGTTGGTAATTTTGGCAATTTTTTCTTTTACTTCGGTATGAAATTGCTCCACTTTATATTCATAAGTAGTTATTACTAAATAGTATTGTATAGCCATAAGTGCTATCAAAACCACAGCAGAAAATCCTATTAAAAGATTGATTTTTTGTTTCATATAGTATAAAATCACTTCAAAAATAAAGTATTTATTCTAAAACAAAACGTTTGTGCAGGTATTAACGTTCAATTAACTTTCGTCTTGCTCATCATCACTTTCCTCATCATCCGTTTCAAATTCAAAAAACGAAAAAACCGAACCACCATAATTCTTCTGAAAAGAATAATGCATCATGTGATTCAATTTGGTATGTTTGGAATGTTCCATAATCATCATGCCTTCTTCATCCAATAATTCATTTTCGAAAACCAATTCAATTAGTTTTTCAAATTCCTTTTGTGCAATTCCATAAGGCGGATCGGCAAAAATAATATCATAACTTCCTTTGTGTTTTTCTAAAAACTTGAAAACATCATTTTTAATGGCAGTAATATTCAGGTCAAATTCTTTGGCAGTTTTCTTAATGAAATTAACGCAACCCACATCGCCATCAATACTGGTAATATTGTCGCAACCACGCGAACCAAATTCATAACTAATGTTTCCAGTTCCAGAAAATAAATCCAAAACCTTCAATCCCGAAAAATTGAAATGATTGTTTAGCACATTAAATAATGCTTCTTTACTCATGTCAGTTGTTGGGCGAACAGGCAAGTTTTTGGGCGCAGTAATTCTGCGTCCTTTGTATTTTCCAGAAATGATTCTCACGAGTGAAGTAGTATAAAGTGTTCGCGGTTTTCTTTTTCCGTGAAGTTATTTTTAAAATCAGAAACATCAAACAAAGAAACGTTTCTAATGTATTTGTATGCCATTTGATAAAAAGCATCGGTTTCAACAATTCCTCCAAGCAATTCCAATTTGAAATTTTCTGGATTCAGTTGCAATTGTTCGGCAGTAAAAAGAATGTAGTAAATAAAATCTTCAGGTGTTTTGTATTCAAATGAATTACTCAAATGCAACTTCTGATTTTGAACCAAAATTATCTCAAAATGACTTTCACTTACATGAACAAACATTTTGCGTTCTTCATTATTCTTAGATAAAACCAACAATTTCGAAACTAAAATACTATTGGCATGTTTGTAATCAAACGAACCATATTGGTCAATAAAAAAATTATTCATGTTCACATACGGAATATAAACATTGTTCATTTCGTATTTGTCTAATTCGTCAAAAGTAAAAAAATCGGTTTCAAAAACCTTAGTATTGTATTGCAAATAACTTCCCAAAAACTCCTCGTCAAACAAAGCAGAAGGAACAAAAGTCGATAAATTATTACTGTGAATCACCACAACTTCATCATAACTATGACTCAATTCTGGATTTTCTCTAAAAACCGAAGCAAACAAATCTTCAATCTTAGCACTGCGCTGAAAACTATCAAAATGAATATTTTGCAACACCATTGGCGTATCACACAAAGTATCAAATACACAAAACGACAACCCATTCAAAGAAACTTGAATCGCTAGTTTTT
>CANCFZ010000053.1 GCA_947377425.1 Flavobacteriaceae bacterium | reverse complement strand
ATAATTCTTATAAAAAGTTTCTTTTTTTGTTATTAAATCAAACAATATCCAAAAAGGAACAGTAATCATAAGTATAGCAACAATTATTCCGAAAGGATTCATTTGAAGTGAACTTATAAAATCTCCTTTAAGAAGTGTTTTAACCGCTCGAGTTGTACCACAAGAAGGACAAGGATAACCTGTCATATTCTTTATCATACAAACACTAAAATGAGAGCTTTCGGAATGATTTATACTGTAAAAAAGATATAAAAATCCTGTCAAACAAGCTATTAGAATTACTAAATATAACTTGTTTTTAGACATGAATTAGTATAATGAATTTTGGAAAACTTGCATGTTTTTCTCACGAGTAGCTCCCATGATTAAGAACCAGTCAATAATTGCCCAAATTCCTAAACCACCACAAGTTAAAAGTTTTCCAATTCCCATTCCTGTATCACCAATCATAAATCTATCAATTCCTAATTGACCTCCAAGCAATGAAACAATAATACTTGTTGTTGGGTCTTTAAACTGAAGTGTTTGTACCATTCCCCATTTAGATTCATCTAAACTCAATAATTTTTCTCTAATAGCCATTAAATGATGTCCTTCGAAAAATTTAGAATTGGTCATCATGAACATATCTACTTTACTTGATTCCATAAAAATTTGTTTTTTGGTTAGTGTTATAATTTTGAATTGTCTAAAATATAAAATTATTTTGAATTCTTACAAAATATTAAAAGCATTCTAGATAAAATTAAAAAAAGCACCGTTAAAGTGCTTTTTGTATTTAGGGATATTATTCTACCAACTTCGGATCAGGACCGTATTGGTTTTCTCCTTGATTACCTTCTGTAAAGAACAAAACCAATAACCATATTGCTCCAACTAACGGGATTAACACAATAAAATAAAACCATCCGCTTTTTCCAACATCATGTAAACGTCTAACCGAAACTGCTAAACCTGGCAAAAAAACTGCTAAAGCATATAAAACATATACAGGACCGTAAGGGATTTTACCAAAAGTTATGCCTGCAACATTGTCAATAACCATAGCAACAACTGCTAAAATTATATTTGCTAGTAAAAACCACCAATATTCTGAACGTCTTGCTCGTCCATTAAAATTTACATAATTTTCAAAAACGACTTTTTTGTACCAATCAATCATAATTTTTCAATATTTAGTTAGCCCTACTCTTTATGGATTTTCGGTTACTCCTTACAATTTCAGAAATTCTGAAATTCAAATATAAAAAAAATTAACAAAAAACATAACAATCTTACTATTATTTAATTTAAAAATTGTTTATATGCTTAAATTTAATACAATTAATCTTTAACTATAAAAAAGAACAATTTTATCTACAATCGTTTGCGCCAATTTTTCATGGCTTTCAAAAGTCCAACCTGCTATGTGTGGTGTTAGTAAAACATTTTCTGAATCTAATAAATATTGAAAAGCAACCGGCTTTTCTGAATCTATAAATAAGTTTTCGAAAGATAATTTCTCATATTCTAAAACATCCAATCCTGCGCCCAGAATTTTACCAGATTTTAATGCCTCTACTAAATCGTCTGTAAGAACATTATTTCCACGAGAAGTATTGATAAACCAAAACGGTTTTGCAAATGAATTGATAAAATTAGAATTCACTATTTTATCGGTTGCTGGCGTCCAAGGAATGTGCAAACTCAATACATCGGATTTTTCTTGAAGTTCCTGAAGTGAAACTTGTATAGCATTTTTATCACCAACATTTTCAAGAATATCGAAGCATAAAACGTTAACATCAAAACCGCGCAGTTTTTTGGCAAATGATTTTCCCATATTACCATAACCAATGATTCCGATGGTTTTGTGCTCTAATTCAAATCCGCGATTGCCTTCTCGAATCCATTTTCCTTCTCGAACGAGTTTGTCGGCGCGATTCAACTTGTTCATTAATGACAATAACATTCCTATTGCATGTTCACCAACTGCGTTTCTGTTTCCTTCGGGCGCTGCTATTAAGTGAATTCCTTTTGATGCTGCATAATCACAATCTATGCTTTCCAATCCAGCACCAACACGAGCTATGAATTGAAGATTAGTTGCTTTGTCAAGAAAGGTTTTGTCGATTTTGAATCGGGAACGAATTACAATTCCGTGATAATTTTGAATTTTAGCTTCAATTTCTTCTTTGGTAGAAGTGAAATCTTCTTCGTTAGTGAAACCAGCTTCTTGAAGTTGATTCCTTAATAACGGATGATTGCTATCGATGTGTAGGATTTTGATGGAATTTATTTTATTCATAATCTGTTTAAAGGATAAAAATACTTATTTTTGGAATACCAATACTTATTTATTTGCCATGAAAAAGTTATTTCTGTTTATTTGTTTGCTAGCTTTCTGTCAATTATTCAGTCAGAAAAAATATTATTTTGATTATGGTTTACAATATGAAGAAACAATTATTAAAAGTAATAAAGTTAAAACCAACATTTATTTAGTAAACTCCAAACAAAATAATTATTTCTTATCTATTGAAGAAAAAGATTCTATCAATAATGATTTAAGGTTAATTGATCAAAATGGCGTTACTGTAATAGCCAAAATAAACAAGAAGGATTTTTTAAAAGCAGAAACAATAACTAATAATTGCGACCAAACTTTTAGGTTTTCTTCGTTGGGCAAAGAAAAAGTTAAAGATTATTCTTTTACTAATCTTAAAGACACAATTATAAACGACACGTCATACTATCACTATATGATAAAATGCAATAAAAGTTTAAAATACCAAAAGAAGAAAAAAATTGCAACAGCTCATTTTATTATTGATAAATCTTCACCTAATTTTGTTCCTTTTTTATATCAATCCATAATGTATGAAGTAGGTAAAATCAACAGAAATATTCCTAATGGTTATCCAAAATTAATTTATTTTATCAATTGTGATGGGACTAAAGATTCTGAATTAAAATTAATGAAATCATTAAAAATCGAAAAATACCTTACTATTCCTAACGAATGTGATTATACAATAGAAGAAATTAGAAATAAACCTCCATTCACATTTTCATCAAATTAATTTGGTTTTACATTCCCAATATCAATCGCGCAATAGCAAAATAAAGTAAAATTCCGAATACGTCGTTGGTTGTAGTAATAAATGGACCTGTAGCAATAGCTGGGTCAATTTTATTTTTATGCAAAAATAAAGGCACAACTGTTCCTAACATTGCCGCAAAAAGAATTACCACAATAATAGAAATAGAAATTGCTAATCCAACTTGATATTGTTGGTACATTATAGAATGGAATATTAATATAAACAACGATATTATTGTGCCCGAAATCATGGCGACAATTAATTCTTTTTTGAAATAATTATTACTAAATTCTTTTAATGAACCATTTGCCAAACCTTGAACTACAATTGCTGATGCTTGAACTCCAATATTTCCTGCTGTTGCAGAAAGCAATGGAACAAATATGATAAGTGTTGAATATTTAGTAAATGCAGCTTGATTGCTTTTTAAAACAAAAGACGCTACAATTTCAATCACCATTCCAATTAAAAGCCAAGGCAAACGTGCTTTTGTGAGTTCAAAAACGCTATCACCAGCTTCAACATCTTGTGTTATACCGGCTGCCATTTGGTAATCTTTGTCGGCTTCATCCTTGATAACGTCAACAATATCGTCAATGGTTACGCGACCAACTAATCGTCCCATTTCATCTATAACAGGAATTGCTTCTAGGTCGTATTTTTGCATTATTCGGGCAACCTCAACATTGGGTGTGTTTACTTTTACATAATCTACTTTTTTGATGTAAACATCACTAATCATGGTTTTGGTAGAAGTGGTCAATAAATCTTTTAAAGAAAGCCTTCCTTTAAGTCGGTTTTCATCGTCAACAACATATATAGAATGCACTCTTGTTACGTGTTCTGCTTGACTTCGCATTTCTTTCACACAAGTTAGTACATTCCAATTTTCATTGACTTTTACTAACTCTTTTCCCATTAATCCACCAGCTTCGTCTTCGTCGTAACGCAATAAATCAACAATATCTTTGGCGTGTTCAAGATCTTCAAGTTCTGATATTACTTCTTCTTTTTTGCTTTGAGAAAGTTCGGCAATAATATCGGCAGCATCATCGGTATCAAGTTCGTCAAGTTCTTCGGCAATTTCTTTGGCAGAAAGTCCGTGTAGGATTTTTTCACGAACATCATCTTCAAGCTCAGTTAAAATTTCGGCAGTTATTTCGCTATCTAGAATTTTAAAAATATAGATTGCTTCGGCGATTTCTAGCTCGTCAAAAATTTCGGCAATATCAGCATGGTGCATGTCATTCAATAAAACTTCTAATTCCTTATCGTTTTTATCGTGAATGAGTTGCTCAATTTGAACTAAAAGTTCTTTGCTGATTTTAAACTGCATTGGCTTCTATTTTTTGGGTAAGTTCTATAAATTGTTCTACCGACAATTGCTCTGGTCGGAGGTCAAAGATACTATCTTCTCTTAAATTATCGGACAAATTTAACGCTTTTAAGCTATTTCGCATTGTTTTTCGGCGTTGTTGAAATGCCATTTTCACTACGGTGTAAAGCATTTTTTCGTTACAAGGCAAAGTATAGTTTTCTTTTCTTCGCATTCGCAACACGCCTGATTTTACTTTTGGTGGCGGAATAAAAACGGTTTCATCAACAGTAAATAAATATTCTACATCGTAAAACGCTTGAGCCAAAACGGATAGAATTCCGTATACTTTACTGCCTTTTTTAGAGCAAATTCGTTCAGCAACTTCTTTTTGAAACATTCCTGCAAATTCTGGAATTTGGTTGCGGTATTCTAAGGTTCTAAAAACTATTTGAGTTGAAATATTGTAGGGAAAATTTCCAATGATGGCAAATTGTTTTCCGTCGAATGTTTCGTTGATGTTGTATCTTAAGAAATCTTTGGAAATGATTTTATCTTTCAGTTTTGGAAAATTCTCGTTCAAATAAGTAACCGATTCGGTATCGATTTCAATTACATAAGTGTTTACTGGTTTTTCTAATAGATATTTGGTTAGAACTCCCATTCCTGGACCAATTTCTAATAAATCATCATATCCTTCAAGATTTAAGGTATCGGCAATTGCTTTGGCGATAGATTCGTCTTTAAGAAAATGTTGTCCGAGGTGTTTTTTGGCTTTTACTTTTTCCATATTGTTTGCCACGAAGGCGCTAAGTCTCTAAGGTTGTTTGTTGCAAGGCACTATGGCACTAAGAAAATTGTTTTTTAATTCGTCTGGAAAAACTCGGATACAAATTCCAATTCGGTTCTAAAGGCTAACATTTTATCTCCAAAAAGACGAGCTCCTTCTTCCCTTAATCGTGGTGCATCTTCATCGTAATACCTTTGTAATGTTTCTTTGCTGTCGGTTGTATATTGAATTGCATAAGTTGTGCCGCCCATTTCTTCTTGAACCAAAACTTTTACCATTCTAGCCGATGTGAATTTTCCGGTTGCCAAAACATCGTTAATATGTTTGGTTTGCATCCAATTAAGCCATTGATTATGAACGCTTTCGTGAATGTTTATAGTTACGTTGTATAAAATCATAAGATTGCTGATTTTTTTAAATTTTTAAAGCACTTCGACAGCGCTCAGTGTGACAATATGAATTAAATTGAAATTGTTTATATCTCTTTATCACCACGCAATTTTCTGTACTTCTTCTGTGCCGTTACATAATAAATACTGTCTTCGTGTTTGGTAATTAGTTCTTCATAAAGCGGTTTGGCGTGTTCAACATCATTTAATTGATTGTAAATTTCTGCCGAATAAAATAGCGCTTCATCAATATAAATACATTCTTTAAAATTGTCTAATATTTGTTTGTAATTAGCCAATGCCGATGTGGTATCGCCCATACTTTCGTAGATTTTCCCAATTCTTAAAAGTGTTACTGGTTCAATTGCATCGCCTTTATTTTCTTTTAATATGGCTTGAAATGCAGCTAAAGCATCTGGTTTTTTATCTTGAAACATCAAAAAATCAGCATGCGAAAACTTCTTCAAAGCTACTTGAGTAGAATCTTCAACAGTATTATCAGAAATTAATAAAAATAAATCCAACGCATCATTGGCAATCAATTGTGTAGCTGCCGATTTCAATACTTCTAGTTGATGGTTTGCCCATTTAAAATCGGCTTTGTAATAACTGGTTTTTGCGATTTTTAAATTGGCTTCTTGTCCAATTGGGCTGTTGTTTCCGTCTTCCTCTATTTGTGAATAATATATTAATGCTTGATTGAATTTTTCTTCAAACAATAAAATATCGGCCAATTCCATTTTAGCTGCTGCGATTTGGTCTTTATTGATTGGCATTTCTAATACACTTTTCAGAATCGTTTTGCCTGTTTCAGCATCTTTTAAATTAAAAGTTGCAAAATGTGCTTTGAGTTTCAATAACGAAAATGAGTAAGGTGTAACTCCAAATTCTTTAATCAAATTATCCAGTTCTAAATTGATTGCAGTATAACCTTCTGGTTGTGCTTTTTTGATTTTCATTTCCATTAAATAGGTGTGCGCCTGGATTTGTAAATCTAAATCTTTGGTGTTTTCCAATACAAAACCTAAAATCTCAGTTGCTGCTTCATCATCATTTTCTTCAATCGCTAATTGTCCTAAATTTACAATATTAGAAAACGATTCGGGATTTCTTTTGTAGATAGCTTTTTGTTGAATAAACGCTTTTCCATATTCTTTCAACTGCACATAATACCAACTTAGATAGTCATTCCAAAAAATATCTTGCGTCTTTTGAATGCGAACCAAAAGTACTTTTTTCAAAGCTTCATTAAATGTAGAATCGCCATCTTCAATCATAAATCGTGACAATTGATTTTGAATCATCACTTGATTTTGTGGGTTTTTTAATGATTCTGTCAAAAACATTTCAATCATCATATCGGTATCACCTTTTTGACCATAAAGTAACGCCATTTGAAAGTTGAAATCAAATTTTGGTTCCAGTTCTAATGCAATTTGATAGGCTTGAAGTGCATAATCAACCAATGCTTTTCGTTCAAAAACAGTAGCAACAATATAAACTTCATTTGGATTTTTTCTAATCTTATCTAAAGCTTGATCATAATATTTCTTTGCTTTATCTTGGTTTTTTTGCAATTGATAATTGAATCCTAGTTCAACTAAAAAATTACCTTGTTTGTATTTATCCAATCGGTCTTGAATGGCTTTTTCGGCTTTATCAAATTGAGATAATTGCTGATAACATTCTACTGATTTCTGAAAATAATTGAAATTGTTGGGTTGTGATTTTAATAAATCTTCATAAGCAATTTGTGCTTTTTCAAACTCGCCTCTATCAAAATAATTTTGAGCTAATTGTTCGGATTGTGCTTGAACAAAAAGCGAAAATGTTAGAAAAAATAAAGTTGTAAATAGCTTCTTCATCAAATTGGTATTAAAAAACAATGTACTAAAGTAACACATTTTGTGCCAATTTAGTACATTATCATGTAAGATTAACTTTTAGTTAATAATATCAAATCCTGTGTACTTGCGCAACACTTCTGGAATTACAATTCCTTCTGGAGTTTGGTAGTTTTCTAGAATTCCGGCCATTACTCTTGGTAACGCCAATGAACTTCCATTTAAGGTATGCGCCAATTGATTTTTTCCGTCTTTATCTTTGAAACGCAATTTCAAACGATTGGCTTGATAAGTTTCAAAGTTAGAAACCGATGAAATTTCCAACCAACGGTCTTGAGCGGTTGAAAACACTTCAAAATCATAAGTCAATGCTGATGCAAATCCCATATCGCCACCACAAAGGCGTAAAACTCTGAACGGCAATTTTAATTCGCGCATGATATCTTTAACATGTTCCACCATTCCGTCTAATGCCTCATACGATTTATCTGGATGTTCTACGCGCACAATTTCTACCTTATCAAATTGATGCAAACGATTCAATCCACGAACATGCGCTCCATACGAACCTGCTTCTCTTCGGAAACATGGCGTGTAACCTGTGCACATAACTGGCAATTCGCTTTCATTTAGAATCACATCACGAAAAATATTCGTTACTGGAACTTCTGCAGTCGGAATTAGATACAAATCATCTGTTGCATCGTGGTACATTTGACCTTCTTTATCTGGCAATTGTCCAGTTCCATAAGCAGATGCTTCATTTACTAAATGAGGAACTTGGTATTCCAAATAACCTGCATCGGTGTTTTTATCTAAAAAATAAGTGATTAATGCACGTTGCAATTTGGCTCCTTTTCCTTTATAAACCGGAAATCCAGCACCTGTGATTTTAACTCCTAATTCAAAATCGATGATGTCATATTTTTTTACCAATTCCCAATGCGGAAGTGCGCCTTCATGCAAAACAGGAATATCGCCTTCTTCAAAAACATTTAAGTTTTCTTCGGGTGTTTTACCTTCTGGAACAATATCCGCAGGCATATTGGGCAATAAGTACATTTTTTGAATCAACTCATTAGCATAAACTTCCAATTTTTCAGAAAGTTCTTTTCCTTTTTCCCTTAACGAAACAGTTTTTAGCTTTAGAATTTCGGCTTTAGATTTTTCACCATTTTTCATCATATCTCCAATATCTTTGGATAATCTATTGGATTCCGAAAGCGTGTTGTCTAGTTCAACTTGCGTATTTCTACGATTTTCATCCAATTGAACTATTTCTTCTACAATAGCTCTTGCATCTAAGTGCTTTTTGGCTAATGCAGTAATTACTTTCTCTTGATTTTCCCTAATAACAGCTATCTGTAACATGACATAAAATTTTATAAGATTGCAAATTTAAGAAAATGGTTTTTAAATAAAGAATATTATAATAAAGATTATAGTTCTTTGTAAATACATCAACAGTAGCAAGTTGATAAACGATTTAAGTTTTTTTAAAGGCTTAAAATCTGAATATTTAGTATATTCGCAAAAAATAGCTTGACCCAATGAAAAAAACCTACTTATTACTTTTTGCTTTTGCTTTTACTTTTTCATTTGCCCAAAAACAACAAAATTACAGTGAAGAAATAGCAAATTTAGAAATGAAATCAGCCAGCAAGTTGATGAATTTAACAGTGAATCCAAATACACAAAACTATGATATTACGTATCATAAACTGGAATTCAATGTTGATCCTGCGGTTTATCTTATTTCTGGAAAAATTACTACAACTTATACTGCTTTAACAAATATGAACAGTATAACTTTTGATTTAGCGAATCAATTAGTTGTTTCTTCGGTAACTAAAAATGCTCAAAATTTAACTTTTGTACAAAATAGCAACAATGAATTAGTCATTACACTGCCATCAACCCAGCCTGTTGGAACATCGGCAACTGTAGAAGTTACTTATTCGGGAGCACCGCCAGTAAACGGGTTTAGAGCTTTTACAACCGAGGTTAGAAATAACGGAAGTAATACTTTATACACTTTATCTGAACCTTTTGGAGCCAGAGATTGGTGGCCGTGCAAACAAGATTTGAATGATAAAGTGAATAGTATTGATGTTTATATTACGGCACCATCTCAATACATTGCTGTTTCTAATGGTATTGAACCTGAAAGTCCCGTAACAATTGGAGCTTATAAAACTACTCATTTTCATCATGGCTATCCTATTCCAGCCTATTTAATTTGTATGGCTGTTACCGATTATACCGTTTATAATCAAACGGCTGGAACAACTCCAAATACGTATCCGATAATAAATTACATCTACCCTGAAGATTTCAATGCAACATTACAAACACAATTAGACCAAACGCCATTACTATTGAATTTGTACAGCAATTTATTTGAACTTTATCCTTTTCATAATGAAAAATACGGTCATGCTCAATTTGGTTGGGGCGGAGGAATGGAACACACTACAGTATCTTTTATGGTTGGTTTTGACCGACAATTAATTGCTCACGAAATGGCACACCAATGGTTTGGAGACAAAATAACCTGTGGAACATGGAAAGACATTTGGCTTAATGAAAGTTTTGCAACCTATGTAGCTTCTATGGTTTATGAAAATTTTGATGGGCAAGCTACGTTCATTTCTGACAAAACAAACATGATTAACAATATTACGGCGCAAACAAATGGCGCAGTTTATCTTACCGATTTGCAAGCTACAGATGTGAATAGAATTTTTAGTTCAAGATTAACTTATAATAAAGGTGCCATGGTGTTAAATATGTTGCGACTAAAACTAGGTGATGTTAACTTTTTTCAAGGAGTAAAAAACTATTTAGCAGATAGTAATCTAGCTTATGGTTACGCATTAACTACTGATTTTAAAAGTCACATGGAAGCAGTTTATGGCAATAGTTTAACAGAGTTTTTTAACGATTGGATATACAACCAAGGCTACCCAACATATACTATCTCAGCTCAAAACTGGGGTGCTGGTCAAGCCAAAATAACGGTAAACCAAACGCAATCTGATGCTTCGGTTTCCTTTTTTGAAATGCCATTGCTAATTCGATTTACTGGAACTGGTGGACAAACTTATGATACTATAGTCGAAAATACTACCAACAACCAACAATTTATAGTTTCTGTTCCTTTTACGATAACTGGCGTTCAATTTGACCCTAAAAAGGATATTATTTCTAAAAATAATGTAGTGACTTTAGGCAATGATACGTTCGAATTGGATGAAGCCATTGAAATCTATCCTAATCCTGTAGTTACTGATTTACACATTCAAATGCCTTCAAATCTTACAATAGAAAAAGTCAGTCTCTTCAATGACATCGGGCAACTTGTACTAGAAACCAATACTGCCGATTTTTCAGTTGCTGCGCTTTCTTCTGGTGTTTTATATGCCGAAATTCAGACAACGCAAGGGACATTTCATAAAAAAATTATAAAAAAGTAGGCATAAACAATATATTTAGTAAAAAGTAAGGCGAAAACCTTACTTTTGCTTTTTTTATAACAATTACTGAATCACAAAAATGGAATTTGCAATTAAACTCGCTCAGTTTTTATTGAGCTTATCAATACTTATTGTTCTTCACGAATTAGGACACTTTATCCCAGCTAAATTATTCAAAACTCGAGTAGAAAAATTCTACCTTTTCTTTGACGTAAAATATTCTTTATTTAAAAAGAAAATTGGCGAAACCGAATATGGTATCGGATGGCTGCCTCTTGGTGGGTATGTAAAAATTGCTGGAATGATTGACGAAAGCATGGACACCGAGCAAATGCAAGGCGAACCGCAACCTTGGGAATTCCGTTCTAAACCAGCATGGCAACGACTAATAATCATGTTAGGTGGAGTTACAGTAAACTTTATTTTGGCGTTTATTATCTATATTGGGATGACTTTTTATTATGGAGACTTATATATTAAAAATGATGACCTAAAAGATGGAATATGGGTAACCAATCCTATTGTAGAAAAAGCTGGAATTAAAACAGGAGACAGAATAGTGTCAATTGATGGAAAAAAAATAGACCGTTTTGTTCCTGCAGTTAGTACAAATATTTTAATGTCTAAAAAAGTCATTGTTAATAGAGATGGGAAAGAGATTGAAATTGACTTACCTGTTGATTTAATTGGACAAATTATTGATGGGAGTAAGAAAAATGTTATAACTCTTAGATTGCCTTTCGTAGTTGGAGCATTTACAGATGGCTCTCCTAATAAAAACTTTTTAAAAACTAAAGATATTATAGTTTCTTTAAATGGGCAAAAGATTAAATATTTTGATGAAGCAGCATTAATTCTAAATAATAATAAAAATAGACCAATAAATGCTAAAGTATTCAGAAATGAAAAAGAAACAAATGTTTCAATTGAAGTTAATAGTAATGGTAAATTAGGTGTTCAACTAGGAGCATTAAAAGAAGATAATTTAGAAAAACTAGGGTATTACAAATTTACTCAAGAAAATTATAGCTTTTTAGAATCTATTCCTGTTGGAATTAATAAAGGCAAAGAACAGTTGGTTGATTATGGTGGACAGCTAAAAAAGATTTTTAATCCTAAAACTGGTGCTTATAAAGGAGTAGGTGGTTTTGCTGCTATTTTCAATGTTTTCCCGTCTTCATGGAGTTGGGAATCTTTCTGGAATATCACTGCTTTACTATCTATCATGCTTGGTGTAATGAATTTATTGCCAATTCCAGCGTTAGATGGTGGCCATGTAATCTTTTTATTATATGAAATGATATCTGGTAAAAAACCAAGCGACAAGTTCTTAGAAAGAGCCCAAATGGTTGGTTTTGTATTACTTATTACACTACTTTTATTTGCAAACGGAAACGATATTTACAAAGCAATTGTTGGAAAATAAAAAAAAATAAAAATTTATCATTTTTTGTTTGCAAAAATTAAAAAACGCTTTATATTTGCAACCGCTTAACC
>CANCFZ010000052.1 GCA_947377425.1 Flavobacteriaceae bacterium | reverse complement strand
TGATTATCAATAAACGTAATCTTTCGAGTAGGAGCAATATTTACTCGTAAATCAAAAATATCAAATCTATTGTAATGTCCGAGAATATCGTGCATTTGTTTGGGTTGAATACATTTTTCTAAATCAATATCGGCGTAAACCATTCCTTCCTCATCAATTAAAGGCGATCCGATAACAGCGCCATTTGGACCAATAAACCCCGAAAATGCAGAGTTTTTTCTAGTTAAAAGCTCATCAACATTTGGAACATCTTCTCTCAAAGCGTCTTTTATTTCTTGAGAAATTGTGGAACACGAAACTATGGTAAACAATTTTCCTTCGAATGAATGTGCGCAAGCTCTAATTTTTATTGCTTCTGCCATATCATAATCTGGTGGTGCCACTGGTAACGAAATATAATTGGCAATGTGAATCAATTCGCCTTGAGAAAGTAGTGTAAAACGTGCTAAAGTATTCGTGTTTTCGCCACACGCTAAAGTTCCTATTGGACCAATTTCTGTATTATAAACTTTTAATGATGAACCATCACCACTTGTCCAAGTTAATTTTTCTGCCCAAGTTGGAACTAATTTTCGGTGTTTTCCGATTAGATTTCCATTATTGTCTATAATCAAATTGGTGTTGTAAATTTCACCATACGAATCACCACGTTCGTTTATTCCGATTACAATATGTATGTTGTTATCTTTGGCAGCTTGGAATAACGGTTTCATTGAGTCGTCAGAAACTGCAACGGAATTTTTATACAATTGTTCGTACCATTTGCTTCCTTGAACTGGTGTCATAATCCAATTCCAATAGGGATAACCAGCTATGAATACTTCAGGGAAAGCGATTAATTGTGCTCCATTTTGGCTTGCTTCTTTGATAAAAGTAATGGCTTTATCAATAGTTTTTTCAACGTTTAAAAAAACTGGTGACGTTTGAACGGTTGCTGCTTTGAATTTTTTGAAGTCCATAGTTTAAGTATTAACCCTGTCAGAGTTCAAAACTCTGACAGGGTTTTATTAAATAATATATTTTGAAATTTTACTTTTCATTTCCTCATTAAAAGCTTCTGCTTTGATGCTTTGTCTATCTTCCTGGATTTTTACGTTTACAAGAGTTACATCACCTTCTAAAACGGTTTGGTCATTTTGATTAACAAATTGAAATCCACAAATTATTGATGACGTTTTCAGTTCTTTTACCCATAGTTTTTTTGTTAATGTTTCTCCGATTCGAGCAGCATTTTTGAATTGTACTTTCAAATCTACTGTTGGAATTCCATTAGTTTCGTGCATTTTTGAAAACGGACGATCAAGCGCTTCTTCAAACCAATCTTCTACTAAACAATTGAGCATTTCTAGAAATCTTGGATAAAATACAATACCAGCATAATCAACATGCTGAAAACGAATTTTTTCTTGTTTTATAAAGGGTTGGTTCATATAGATTAACGATTGTTGATTGTTGAATTTTGATTTTTGAAATTGATTAAAATTTTTCTACGCTTGCTTTCTTCCAAAAGTACAAAAAATCTTTTGGAACTGAATTTTCATTAACTAAACATCCAGTTTTCAATTCTGGAAATATTTCGGCAAAGGTTTCTACTTTATTTCTATCAATTCTTGTTGTAACAACATCTCGAGTAACATCGTCTGGATGTGCTAATCCAGCTGATGCCATTAAATCCATGGCACTTTTTACGGTTTCATGTTGGAATCGTGCTACACGAACACTTTTTTCTTCGGGTACTAAACCTTTCATTAATTCAGGATTTTGAGTAGCAACTCCAGTCGGACAAGTATTTGCGTGACATTCCAAAGCTTGAATGCAACCTAAAGCAAACATCATTCCGCGAGCTGAATTACATAAATCGGCTCCAATCGAAAGATTTCTGATAATATCAAAACCTGTAATAACTTTTCCTGAAGCGATAATTTTGATTTGATCTTTGATTCCGAAACCGTTCAATGCGTCATAAACAAACGCAAGTGCATCTCGTAAAGGCATTCCAACGTGATCGGAATATTCTTGTGGCGCTGCTCCAGTTCCGCCTTCGCCACCATCAACAGTGATGAAATCTAAGTAGGTTTGGGTTTCAACCATTGCTTTGCAAATCGATAAAAACTCTGATTTATTTCCGATGCAAATCTTCATTCCGATGGGTTTTCCTTCAGAACCTTTTCGCAACAATTTTACAAATTCCATTAATTCTAAAGGTGTTGTAAATGCGGAGTGGGTTGGAGGCGATAAAATATCTTGACCTTTTGAAACCAAACGAATGTTTGCAATTTCATCGGTTACTTTTTCTTTAGGTAAAATTCCGCCATGACCAGGTTTTGCACCTTGAGAAAACTTAATTTCAATCATTTTAACATTATCTAAAGTAGCTCTTTTGACGTATTCATCATAATTGAATTTTCCGTCTGGAGTTCGGCAACTGAAATATCCTGTTCCGATATTCCAAACGACATCACCACCTTGTAAATGATAGGGTGACAATCCGCCTTCACCAGTATTATGATAAAATCCGCCTTGTTTTGCGCCGTTGTTTAATGCTAAAATGGCATTTTTGCTTAGCGAACCAAAACTCATAGCACTGATATTGAACATGCTTGCGTCATAAGGTTTTGTACATTGTGACGAACCAATATGAACGCGTGGGTTTTCATTTACATTAGAAAAAGAAATCGCACGAATGCTATGATTAATCCATTCATAACCATCTTGATAAACGTCTAATTGTGTTCCGAAAGGCATTGAATCGGATTCTTTTTTGCTTCGTTGATAGACTATACTTCTTTGCAAACGATTGAATGGTTTTCCATCTAAATCAGTTTCTACAAAATATTGACGCATTTCGGGACCAATACTTTCTAACAAATAACGCATTCTTCCCAAAAGTGGAAAATTTCTACGAATGGTTTTTTTGGATTGATACATATCGTATAATCCCATTAAAATCAGTGGAATAAATATCAAAAGTAGAAAACAAAATTTCCAATTAATATAAATTAGAATTCCTGTTAAAGACAGCATCGTAATGCTAACTATTAAAAATGCTTTTCTCATAGATTTAGTTTAAAAGAAACTTTACAAGTATTCCAGTTATTATTGTCATTCCGTAGCTAATCATTGTTCCGAGTAGTACATACTCGCTTTTAATATCTTCATTTTTTGCAGAAAAACGTATGATACTTTTTCCTGTTATTAAAAAACCAATCGCACTATATTCCCCTAAAATTATGAAAGTTAAAATAATTATTCGTTCAAAAATTCCTATTAAAAATCCATTTTTATCGGTTTTGGTTTCGTTGTTTTTACTATTTTGAAAACGTTTTGTAATCAATCCGATGAAGTATCCGAAAGGAG
Source organism: Flavobacteriaceae bacterium (assembly GCA_947377425.1). Taxonomy (GTDB): domain Bacteria; phylum Bacteroidota; class Bacteroidia; order Flavobacteriales; family Flavobacteriaceae; genus Flavobacterium. The sequence continues at coordinate 9,057 of CANCFZ010000052.1, read as the reverse complement.
TTGTAACCAAAAAGTAACTTAAGAAAATTAGACTTACACTATAATTATTTATAGGAAGTAATAACGCCTTCAATACAGTGTTTGATATTCCAAAATAAATGCTCCAACACAAAAGAATTACTGCAATATGAAGAACTTGATCTATGGTGAAAATTAAAGTTTTAGATAATTTCTTTTTATTAATTTCAATTTTAAATCCATCAATAATGTAATGTAAAATACTTATTATTAATGAAATGTATAGATTTTTAGAAAATAGTAACGTTAGAAAAAACACTATTAAAATATGAAACAGCATTTCAAAAGAAAACCATTTTTTGTTTTCAACCATTTTTTTACTTTGAAATAAAAAATCGGCTAAAAGATGCGCTAATAATAGTTTTATTAGAAAATTACCTTGTAGTTCTGTAAAAAAATGCAGCTTATTCATTGGCATAGATTTTTTCGAAATAATCTAAATATTTTGATATTGCATTCCAATTCCCAGAGTTAGAATGTTGATTTATTGTTGATTGTGCTAAATCAAGTTGCTTTGCTATTTCGTCTTCTTTGAAACCTCTTATTTTATAAAATAAAACTTTAGATTGTATAGGAGTTATGTTATCAATAATGGCATTTAACAAGATACTTTCAATTTTTAAAGCATTTGAATTGGAATCATTTGAGTCGAAAATTATAGTTTGCTTGCTCGATTTTATACTGTCTAAATTTCTTCCTGAAATTCTATAAGCTTCTCCATCGGAAGTTGATAATTGACTTTGATTTAATTCGTTTTTTCCGATTCCTAATGAGATTCTAACATCGTAGGATTTTTTAGCTTCTTTTTCAAAACTTTTAATCCAAAATTTCACTAACAAAATGATTTTTAAACTATTAATGCATTTCAAAGTCTTTATTTGAAAAGCATCACCTCTATACCATTCGTAATCAACGGAATATTCTTTTTTTACTATATCTAGTCCTTCATTAAACTTTGAAAATAAGGTATTTCTTAATTCAAAATTTATTTCGGTTGACTCAATAATATCTGCTGTAATTATTCCAATTGTATCTTTATTCATATCTTTTCCTAATTTTGAATACACAAATATAATTAAATTATCGTATGTAGAACCGATAATTTAAGATTATCGTATGTAGAACCGATAATTTGTGCTTTACTTTAATTTGAATCGTTGAATTTTTCCAGTTTCTGTTTTTGGTAATGTTTCGATAAAATTTATAACTCTTGGATATTTATATGGCGCAGCTACTTCTTTGAACCAATGTTGAATACGATTCTTCATTGCGTCAGTTGCTTTAGACTTGTCTTTTAGAACAATATGCGCGCAAACCAACATTCCGCGTTCTTCATCAGGGATTCCAACTACGGCACATTCTAGAATGTCTTCGTGGATTAAAAGTACACTTTCTACTTCAATGGCAGCGATATTATAACCTGACGAAATAATCATATCGTCGCCACGAGCTACAAACCAAAAATAATCCTCTTCATCTTGACGAAAAATATCTCCGGTGATGTTCCAACCCTTTTCAACATATTCTCTTTGTTTGCCTTCTCGGTTTAAATATTTACAACCCGTAATTCCTCTAACTGCCAATCTTCCAGCTTCGTTTCTTGGAACTTCGTTTCCTTTTAAATCAATAATTTTGGCTTCATAACCAGTTATGGCTAATCCAGTTGCGCCAGGCTTCATGTTTTGTTCATTTGATGAAATAAAAATATGTAGCATTTCTGTTGCTCCAATTCCGTCAATTATTTTTAATTCTGTTGCGTCATACCAATCTTTCCAAACTTTTAATGGTAAGGTTTCGCCAGCAGAAATACATTTGCGTAAGCTAGAAATATCGAAATCTTTTACTTTAGTTGTGATAATTCTCCAAGCGGTTGGAGCAGTGAAACAAATGGTGATTTTATAATCTTGAATAGCTTTTAAAAGTAAATCAGGACTTGGTTTTTCGATTAAAAAAGTAGAAGCACCAAAGTACATTGGAAACAAAACTAATCCGCCTAAACCGAAAGTAAATCCGAGTGGAGGACTTCCTGTAAAAATATCATTTTGAGTTGGTTGTAATGAATATTGTGGAAAACATTCGCAGATATTAAGAATGTCTTTATGATAATGCGCTGTCATTTTTGGTAAACCAGTTGTTCCAGAAGTGAATCCGATTAAAGCGACAGAATCTGATTTAGAATGATAATTATCAAATGTTTTTAGTTTAGATTGCATCAATTCCTCTAATTGAGAATTTCCATAAAAACACGTTTTCTTTAAAAAATCGTCCCGAAACTTCGGGATTACCAAATGTATTTCCTCATCCAATTCTTTGTCACAAAAGCAATGTGATATTTCGGCACAATCAATTATTGTTGTTAATTCTTTGGAACGAAGTAACGGCATTGTTGCTACTACAATTCCGCCAGCTTTTAATACAGCAAACCAGCATGCAACCATCATAGGATTGTTTGCAGAACGAATTAAAACTCGATTTCCTGATTTCAAACCTAAATCATCAACTAAAACATGGGCAATTTGATTGGCTTTTTCATATAAATCTTGATACGTCCAAGTTTCTTCAAAAGTTCGGATGCAAATGTTGTTTCCGCGACTTTCTTTGATGTGATTATCTAACAATTTACCCACGCAATTCAACATTTCTGGATGTTGAAATTGCGGCAAATCCGTAAAAATATAATTCGGTTGCAAGTCTAAATTTGGTAGATTTATGTGGGCAAAATTATCTTCGTAATGCTTCATATTATACTAATTTTAGCAATAAATTAATTTTGTTTTAAAAATTCTTCAATTGTTTTCAAATAAATTTCTTTTGAATCCAACCAACCATAATGCGCACATTTTTCCAATAAAACTAATTTAGAATTCGGAAATGAATCTGCAATTTCTTTAGCAGTTTCAGTTGAAATAATATCATTTTTGCCTTGTAAAACTAAAACTGGTTGTTTGAAATTTGTAAAGGATTTTGAGCAATCAAATTTTATTTCTTGCAAGTTTTCTATCACTAAAGAATTGATTTTGAAATTAATTTGCGTCAATCTTTTCGCTATAATTGGAGCGTTTAATTTGTTATAGACATACGCATTTGACAAATATTTAGCTCTTGATTTTAAAGTTTCAATTGAATTATCACCAGCGTTAAATTTTTGTTGGTAAACATTTAAACTGTCTTTTTCAACTTGTGTTAAATTATTATTCAACCGTTCTTGTAAATAAGTAAGAAACTTCATGTTTACGCCGCCAGAAGATGAAAATATTAATTTATCAATGGTTTCAGGATGTTTTGATGCGTAATAAGTTTCCATAATTCCACCAAATGAATGTCCAAAAATTGTCCATTTATCAATTTTAAGGTGTTTTCTTAAAGTTTCAATATCATCAACCATCAAATCCATTGTGACGTTTTTATTATTTGGATTTTCCAAAGTTGATTTTCCAGTTCCTCTTTGGTCGTAAATAATAGTTTGATAATTCATTTTGGAAAGTTCTTCAGCAATAAATGCAAAACCATCTGAATTCATTCCTGGTCCGCCATTGATTACTAATATTGGCTTTCCTGATCCAAAAATTTTGTAATGTAGTTTTGAATTACCCGCATTTATAGTGTTTTCTGATTGTGCTAAACTCATAAAAGTGGTTAAAATAGTTAAGATTATAATTGTTCTTTTCATTTTACTTCTTATTACTCTTAGGTTTCAAAGCTTTTTTCATTCCTTCAACTTGTTTTCTTTCGGAAGTTTTTAGTGGATATAAATGTGAAATTCCCATTTTGTATTGATTCGGAATATCATTGGGTTGAAATTGTTCGTAAGCTTGAGCATTTCTAACAAAACTTGCATCCAATAATAAAGGTCTTCCTAAAGCTACTAAATCGGCACGACCATTTAAAATTATAGTATTTATTTGATCAATATCTTGAATATATCCAGCGGTTATCGTTGGAATATGAACCGTATTTCGAACAGCGTCTGAAAAAGGAGTTTGCCACATTCTACCTATAATTGGTTTCTGATTTGCCACTGTATTACCTGTTGAAACATTGATTATGTCTGCTCCAGCATTTTTGAAAGCAGTTGCAATTGTGATTACTTCTTCTTCCGAAATTCCGTTTTCTGCCCAATCTGTGGCTGAAATTCTTACTGACATTGGTTTTTCTTTTGGGAAAATAGTTCGCATTTCATTGAAAACTCTTAGCGGAAATTTTAATCGATTTTCGATGTTTCCTCCAAATTCATCCGTTCTAGTGTTTGTCAATGGAGATAGGAAAGAAGCTAGTAAAAATCCGTGATGCGCTTGCAATTCGATTAAATCGAAACCTGCATCGTTTGCGTTTTTAGTGGCTTGAACAAATTGAGAAGTGATTAAATCCATATCGACTAAAGTCATTTCTTTTGGTACCGAAGCTTCGGGAGCGGAATTCTCATTAAATGGAATTGCAGAAGCCGAAAGTAATTCCCAATCTTCACCTGTAAAATTACCTTCCCAAGGAATTTTAGAGCAACCTTTTCTGCCAGAATGACCTAATTGAATTCCGATTTTTGTTTGTGTATTTCTATGAATAAAATCGATGATTTTTTTCCATTTAACTATTTGATTTTCATAATAAATACCAGTACAACCTAAAGTAATACGTGCAGTTTCTGAAATAGCAGTCATTTCAGTTAAAATCAATCCTAATCCACCAATTGCTCTTGAAGTATAATGTTGAAAATGCCAATCGTTTACCAAGCCGTTTTCTGCCGAATATTGTCCCATAGACGACATTACAATTCGGTTTTGTAATTCTAAATCTCTTAATTTGAATTTTGTAAAAGCTGGAGGTTGATTAACGTTTATTGCAGCATCAAATTCCCTCGACTGCGCTTGGGATGACAAATTAAATTCCTCTAAAACTTTGTCTGTAAATGATTTATCTCGTAAACGTAAGTTTTCATAAGTTACTTTTTTAGCGCGTGTCATACATCCGAAAGCAAATTGATAAAAAGGATGCTGGTTATGACGGTTCATATTTTCAAACCAATCCAATGAAACTAATGCAGCATATTGAATCATTTCAACTGTGTTTCTTCTCGATTTATTGTATTGCTGAAAAGCTGCTTGTACATCGGTTGGATTTGCCATAACGGCATCAAACAAACCTATGGCAGAATCCATTGCTAATTTTGTTCCAGAACCAATAGAGTAGTGGGCTGTAGCTTTGGCATCACCTAGTAAAACAATATTTTTATGATGCCAATTTTCGTTGGTAACATGAGGAAATTGTCGCCAATGAGATTTATTCGAAATTAGCGGATGACCCTCTAATTCTTCTTTGAAAATTTCAGCAATTTTAGTAATAGTATCTTCTTCGTTTGTAACTTCAAATTGAAATTTTTCCCAAGTTTCGTCCGAACATTCAAATATCCAAGTACTCATTCCAGCTTGGTATTGATAGGAATGCGCTACTATTAATCCATGCTTTGTATTTCTAAAAAAATAAGTAAAAGCATCGAGAGGTTTTGTTGAACCTAGCCATACGAATCGATTTTTCTTTAGTTCAATTTTGGTTCCAAATTCTGATGCAAATTTTGTTCGTATTTGACTTCCAATTCCATCGGAAGCGATAATAATATCAGCATCTTCAAATTGATTTAAATCGTCTACATTGTGTTCGAAATGAAGATTTACACCTTCTTCCGTACAACGTTGTTGTAATAATTGTAGTAATGTTTTTCTAGAACATCCACAAAATCCGTTTCCTGCTATGCTCACCGTTTGTCCATCACGAGCGATTATAATATCGTCCCAATAGGCAAATTTGCTACGAATGAGTTCATACGATTGCATATCACGCTTTAGAAATTCTCCTAAAGTTTCATCTGAAAAAACTACACCAAATCCGAAACTATCATCAGGTTTGTTGCGTTCATACACATCGATTTGACAATGTGGCATTGCTTTTTTTGTTAATATCGAAAAATACAATCCGCCTGGACCACCACCAATTACTGCTATTTTCATAATTCTTTGTTTAAACCCTGCCAAGGTTCAAAACTTTGACAGAGTTTTATAAATTTAATTTCTTTTGACAGAAAAGACTTCTCCAATTTTACTATAATTTGAACCTGCTAATCTAGAAACAGGTTTGTAGATTTCCATATTGATTTTGTAATTGTCTAACAATACACTTTCATCAATGTGCATCATCACAATTCTACCAATAATAATACAAGCGCCACCTTGTTTATGATTTTCTAGAAAATAGTGATGTACCATTTCACATTCAAAAGTAATTGGACTTTCTTTAACACGATTGGGTTTTATTTTGGCAGAAGCAATTGGAGTAAGCCCTACTAATTCAAATTCGTCAACCTCAGCAGGAACCACTTGCGCCGTGGCATTCATTTGTTCTACAAGATCTTCGGTAACCATATTCACTACAAATTGTTTGGTAGTCAATACATTATTCAAAGTGTCTTTATTGGAGTTGTTGTCTCTTCTAGTAGAAAACATAACATGTGGTGGATCATCACCAATCATGTTGAAATATGAAAAAGGAGCGAGGTTGTTAATTCCGTTTTCATCAATAGTTGAAATCCATCCTATGGGTCTTGGAATAACAGAACCGGTAAGCAATTTATATATAGCCGACGCTTCAAGTGTATCGGGATTGAATTCCATAGTTTAGTTGTTGTTTGTACAAATTAAAGCTATTTTTTGGAATTTATTTTAACTATTTCTAAAATATTATTTGGTAAAAATAACTATTTCACAATTTTTAAAGTTTTTTGACTATTCTGAAGCATCAATAGAGCTTTTTCGGCTCTGGATGTTCTTGTGGCTTCTTGTTTTGCAGAACCAACCCAATTGCAATAGGCTTGTTTGCATGATTTAGTTAAACTTTCATAAAAAGCATTAGCCTGATTGTCACGATTTAATAGGCATTGTAATTCTATTGGAGTTTCTTCAATATGCTCGCCTTTTTTTAACATGTTTTTTTTTAAATTATTGAAAACCTTATAATTTTATTTTAGTGCTGTTTGTTTTTGTTTATGGGAAAAGTAAATCAACACCACCATAATAACAATTGATACTAAAGAAGATTGTAAAGTACCTAATTCTAATCCACCTTTAGTTAATGGTTTCGTTAGAAAATCGCCAAAGGTTGCTCCAAAAGGCCTTGTGAATACAAATGCTATCCAAAATAACAAGATGTGGTTTATTTTAGAATAGTAATGCAATAAGATTACTATCAAAATTATACTGCCAGTAATCATAGCGCCAATAAGATAACTAAATCCTAAATTGTCACTTATAAAATCACCGAAAGCTGTACCCAAACTATTTGAAAAGAGTAGGGCAACCCAATAATAAAGTTCTTTTGGTTTTTCTACAATAGGGAAAACTTCTAGGTTTTTATATTTTTTAAACCATAGCGATAAAGTAACTGACAAACAGGTTATAAGAAACACACTTCCCATGGCATAACCTAAATGTAAAGAACGATCTATAAAATCGGATATTTCGGTACCTAAGGTAGTGGTTCCTACAATTACGGACCAATAGATGAATGGAGTATATTTGTTAGACACTAATTGTGATACTAATACACCAAAAAAGAATAATGCTGTAATAGTTAATCCTAACAAATAGCCAAGATTTAGTGTCATGGAAATATAATCACCAAGAGTTTCTCCTAATGTGGTGGCTACTATCTTCATAATCCAAAACACTAAGGTAATCTTAGCGACTTTATTATAATTTTCTTTAGGCATATTTATATTCAATTTAAACTCTTAACGAGCCACGGAAACCTCTTGCTGCGTAGTAAGAAGGTGCACTGTTGTGATAGACAAACACAGAATTATAACGAAAATCCGCGAATAAAGCTCCACCAAGTTTTCTAATCTCATTAGGAGTTTGTATCCAGCTGGATGTTTTCATGTCAAAATTTCCTAATTGTTGTAATGCTCTATATTGCACCTCGTTTAATAGCTCTATGCCCATTGTAGTCGCTTTGTTTATAACACTGTCTTCGGGTTTAAATTCTTTTCTAGAATCTAATGCTTCTTTGTCATAACACAAACTTCTACGACCTTTTGGACTTTCTGTTGCACAATCATAAAAAATGTATTCATTAGTATTATTGTCATAATCAACAACATCTGGTTCTCCTCCAGTTTGTTCCATTTCATTTAGCGACCAAAGCTTTTCTATATTGGATTCTAGTTTTGTTTTTACTTTTATCCAATCAATATCTTTATGTCGGTTATAGTTTTTTTCAAAACGAACTTTTAATACTTTGATTATTTCTTGTTGTTGTTCAGTCGACAACTCTTTTTTGTTTTTCATAGTTATAAAAAGCTATTTTATTTTCAAAATACTATTTGTCTCAATTCAAAAAAAAATGCAAGAGTTACTTTTTTTTCGATTATTCATAACTTGTAAATAGTTTATAATTACTTTAGATTGTAACTTATTTAGTGCTTATCTTTATTATTAACAGGTTCCCATAGTTCAATTTTGTTGCCTTGAGAATCCATAATATGTATGAATTTTCCATAATCGTAAGTTGCAATTGTATCAAGTATTGTTACTCCATTTTCTTTGAGTTTGGTTACAAGTCCTTCAATATTCTGAACCTGATAATTAATCATAAATTCCTTTTTTGAAGGTTTAAAATAATCACTTTCTTTTTTAAATGGTTTCCATTGAAGCGTGTTTATTTCGTCAGGTTTGTTAACATTTCTAGATTCAAAACTTGACGAACCCCAAGCATTTATTTCAAGACCTAAATTTTTAGCATACCATTCTTTGGTTTCCTTCGGATTATCTGAAAAAAAGAAAATACCACCAATTCCTGTCGCCTTAGGTGTTGTATCAATAGGTAAAGTTACGCTGTTTATTTTATTTTTGTTATCTTCTAAATGGCTTGTTTTTTTAGTTGTTGAACCACAATCTGAAAGAAGTATTGCCAAAACTACTAGAGTAAATATTCTTTTCATCTTTTTATTAATGTATTGTTTAGTTTATAATGCGTTATTTTTCAAATATATAAATT
>CANCFZ010000051.1 GCA_947377425.1 Flavobacteriaceae bacterium | reverse complement strand
TTTATATTAAGTTTTTGGAATATTCTTATTGGTTCTGGATTGTCTATAATAGTTGGTGTTTTATCTGGGATTTTGCCAGCCATTTCTGCTTCTAAATTAGATCCTGTGGAAGCTATTCGAAGTGGAATGTAAATTATAGGTACGAGGGTAGAAGTAAGAAGTACGAGGATTGAAAATTAAAATTTAAAAAATACTTAATGATAAAAAATGATTTTTCGCAAATTTATAATAGCATTAAACCAATTGTAATTTCATGGTTAAAACGTTTTTATGTATTAGCATTTAATATATATGCTTGGTATTGGCTTTATAGACAAGTTTTCGTTAGACATTCTAATGATTTTGAAGAATATTTATTGTGGACTCTCGCTACAGTTGGGATGTATTTTTTTGTTCTTGAAAATAAAGATTTAAGAATATTAAAAAAAAATCACAATAAATATAGCACCTAACAATATTTAAAATTGTCTTCATTTTTTATTTTATCACCTGTTCTTAAATTTAAAATAATGTCATAAAAAAACACAAAGCAATTACTTTGTGTTTTTTTTTGTGTTTTATGGTTAAAAAAAACTTATCTAATATTCTGATTCAAAATCAAATCAATATATAAATTAATTTTATCTTTCAATTCTTTTCTTTGAGCAATGAAATCTAAAAATCCATGTTCTAATAAAAATTCTGAGGTTTGAAATCCTTCTGGCAAATCCTTTCCAGTAGTATCTCTTACAACTCTCGGTCCTGCAAATGCAATTAATGCGCCTGGTTCGGCTATATTAATGTCGCCTAACATAGCATAAGAAGCCGTAGTTCCTCCTGTTGTTGGATCGGTGCATAATGAAATATAGGGAATTTTAGCTTCGGCTAATTGCGCTAATTTTACAGAAGTTTTGGCTAATTGCATTAAAGAATAAGCTGCCTCCATCATACGAGCTCCACCCGATTTTGAAATCATTACAAACGGCACATTGTTTTTGATAGAATAATCAATTCCACGTGCGATTTTTTCTCCTACCACAGCTCCCATAGAACCTCCAATAAAAGCAAAATCCATACAACAAACTACTAAGTCATTTCCTTTAGATTTCCCAACTGCTGTACGAACCGCATCCTTCAATTTGGTTTTGTCCATCACGTCTTTCAATCGTTCAGAATATTTTTTGGTATCTACAAATCCAAGTGGATCTTTGGATGTCATTTTAGCATCCAATTCTTTGAATTCGTTATTGTCAAACAAAATTTCAAAATATTCTTTACTACCAATTCTAACATGAAAACCATCTTCTGGGCTTACCCAAAGATTGCGTTCTAGTTCATCGGCGTCAATAATTTTTCCTGTTGGAGATTTATACCAAAGTCCTTTTGGAACATCTTTTTTGTCTTCTGTTGCGGTGGTAATCCCTTTTTCTGTTCTTTTAAACCAAGCCATATTTTATTGTATAATGTAAGATGTAAAATTGTATAATGTAGTCTGTTCCTACATTATACAATTTACAATATACAGTTTTATAATGTGTTCACATTGTTTAAGTCTGCAAATGCTTGCGCTAATCTTGTGTTGAAAGTAACTTCTCCTTCACGAACCCATTTTCTTGGATCGTAATGTTTTTTGTTTGGTGAATCTGCACCGTCTGGATTTCCAATTTGAGTTCTTAAATAGTCAATATTGTTAACCATATAATCACGAATTCCTTCTGTGAAAGCAAATTGTAAGTCGGTATCGATGTTCATTTTGATAACTCCATAAGAGATAGCTTCTCTAATTTCTTCTAATGTAGAACCAGAACCTCCGTGGAAAACAAAATCTACAGGATTTGGACCTGTATTGAATTTGTTTTGAACATAATCCTGAGAGTTTTTCAAGATTTTTGGAGTTAATTTTACGTTACCTGGTTTGTAAACTCCGTGAACGTTTCCAAAAGATGCTGCGATTGTAAATCTCGGACTTACTTTCAATAATTCTTCATAAGCATAAGAAACTTCAGAAGGTTGTGTATATAATTTAGAGCTATCAACATCAGAATTGTCAACTCCATCTTCTTCACCACCAGTGATTCCTAATTCGATTTCTAATGTCATTCCCATTTTACTCATTCGAGTTAAATAAGTTTTACAGATTTCGATATTTTCTTCGATTGGTTCTTCCGATAAGTCAATCATGTGAGATGAAAACAATGGTTTTCCTGTTTCAGTAAAATGTTTTTCAGAGGCATCTAATAAACCATCAATCCAAGGTAATAATTTTTTCGCACAATGGTCAGTATGAAGAATTACAGTTGCTCCATAAGCTTCTGCCAAGGTATGAATATGTTTAGCTCCAGCAATAGCTCCTAAAATAGCAGATTTTTCGCCAGCATTTGAAAGTCCTTTACCTGCATTAAATTGTGCTCCACCATTTGAAAATTGAATGATTACAGGTGCATTTAATTTAGCAGCAGTTTCTATAACACCATTAATGGTACTAGAACCAGTTACGTTAACGGCTGGAAGTGCGAATCCTTTTTCTTTAGCATAAGCAAATATTGCTTGAACGTCGTCTCCAGTAGCAACTCCCGGTTTAATGTTGTGTGACATCTTGTAGTTATATTTTTGATTAAGTTTACAAAAGTAATAATTTCTAAAATTAGAACGGATAATTTATACCAATATTTAATACGGTTTTAGAAAAGTTTAATTCTTTGAACCATTTTTCATTGTCTAATTTCGCTGGGTTATACGTTTTGAAACCAAGGTCAAAACGAACAACAAATAATCCTTGATCGTATCTTAAACCCAATCCGGTTCCAAGCGCAACGGTTTTTAAAGATTGAATTCCGTTAAAAGTATAGGCTTCGTCTGTTACGTTGTCAAACACATTCCAAATGTTTCCAGCATCGGCAAAGATGGCACTGTTAAATTTTCCGAATAAATTAAATCGAAGTTCGGCACTCATTGAAAGTTTCATGTTGGCCTCATTAAAATCATTCAATCCGCCACTTCTTCCTGGCCCGAGACTGTAGGGTTGCCATGCACGATTATCATTAGAACCGCCTGAAAAATAACTTCGCGAAAACGGAATGCTTTTAGAATTTCCATAAGGAACTGCCACTCCTGCAAAACCTCTTACGGCAAACACTTTTTTACCAGAAAAAGCCCAATGTTTTATATATTCAAATTCTCCTTTTATATATTGTGAGTATTCAACATCAAAAAAAGTATTGACACCAGACTGATTATCCAACTGTTTAGAAGCCCGTGCCAATAACGAAAGTAAATTCCCTGCTGATTCTATTTTGGTTTTAAAAGCATAAAAGGTATTGTCAAATAAATCTTTTCGAGTAGTTTTAGAATAACTAAAATTTGAAGCAAATATCAAATTGTTTTCAGTTAATCGCTGCTTACGCTCCTGAATGCTTCTAATTGTTTTTAAATCTTGATCGGATGGCGTAATTGTTGGGCTACTTCCTAAAACGGCATTTAAAAAAGCATTAGTACCGCTTTCAATTGTTAATTGGCTATTTGTAAAATTGCTTGCGTCAAAATTATAATTATTAGCTAAAACGTTCAGTGCATTATAAGACGACTGATAGATGTTAAAATAGTTGCCAGTATTTACATTTTTAACAAATTGAATGTTCAATAAATCATAGCGTATAGCAACATTTTTTTTAGGAGTCCAATTGTATGAAAAAGTGCTGGTAAAGTTTTGTTTGTCCAATCCAATATTTCTTTGTTTTGCATAACCAATACTTATCACTGTTGAAGGAATCATGCTTTTTGGAATGATTTTATTGGTGTTAAATGGGAAAAATATTCTAGGAAAACTCAATTTAGAATCTAAACCAATTTCGGAAATATTAAAAAAAGTATTATTGGGATTTGACAATGCTCTGGAGGCTCCAACATTGCCTCTAAAACCAATATCAAAAGTCTCAGCGCCATTAAAAACATTTCTAATTCCTAAGGAAGAATAGCCCGAAATACCAAAATCTTGAATGGTAGAATGTGTAAAATCTACTGATGGATTGAAAGTGTATTTTTTTCTTGGTGTAAGAAATATATTTGCTATGAGTGCATCTTTATCTTTTGGGTCAATTTTATATTGGATAGTTGGGTAATTAAACACTCTCAAATTACTCAAATAACGAGTTGTAAGTATGGAATTGTTGTCTGAAAACAAACTTCCTTTAGTAATAAAAACGGCATTTGTTATTGCTTTTGGACGGTATTTTAGCTTTTTTTCGCTGTAAAGCATAAAATCTTTATATTGAATGCTGTCTTTTACTTTAATCTCATTTTTACTGTTAGATTGATCGGTATAAATAGCAACTTTGCTTATTTTATAGAGTTTAAACGGCGCAGTTTTAGCAGAATCATTTTCTCTATACGAATAGTCTTTAATGATTAATTCTAGGTTTGCTTTTTTAGAATTATTAATGGTATCAACAGAATACGAAATATAATTTTGTTGAAACAAATAAGCGCCATTGTTTCTAAACTCAGCAGTTATTCTGCTTCTTTCATTGTTTAGATCTTCGGTATCGTACTGATTATGGGTTTTTACAAAAGAATTTCCTTTTTTAATTTGGTATAATGAGTCTAATGCTGGAGAGCCAATTGTAGTTTTAAGACTATCAATAAAATAGGCTTTGTTTAATGCAACTTTATAGTTTAAACTGGTTTTTTTAGTTTTTGCAGTATCGCTTATATAATTTGCTTTTACATCAAAAAAACCTTTGTTGTAATAATAAGATTCTAATCTTCGTAGGGATTTTTTAGTACTTACAGAGTCAAAAAGTACAGGAGCTTCACCAGTTTTTATCAAAAAATTACTCCAGCCCGAAACCAAAAATGACTTCCCTAATCGTTGCACTTGTTTTTCTGAAAGTAGCTTTGCTAAATTGGCATGTCGGTTTGGTTTTTTCTTTAACCATTTTGAATAAGATGTGTCGGCGTTTTTCTTAGAAAGATTATATAAGTTTAAGCGCAATCTATATCCCAAAATTGAGCTATTGGGTTTTTGATACAATTGATAAAACACATTTTCATCTTTAGTTACCTTATCATCAATACTAATTTCGTTTTTCATTAACAACCGTTTTCCACTAGGAACACGCTTTGTTACATTACATGAAACAATTATAAGTCCAATTAAAATAAATAGTGATATTTTTGTAATGCGTTTTTTCAATGGATGCAAAATTTAATTCAAAAGTACATTTTTTTATGGTTAGTAAAAACCAAATAAAGCTAATTACTAGTTTACAGCAAAAAAAATTTCGACAAACACACAAATTGTTTATTGCCGAAGGTGCAAAAGTGATTCAGGAGCTACTACAATCAAATTTTGTATTAGAGCATTTGTTTGTAACAGAAACTATTTTTGAAACTATTGGTGCTTCAAAAAAAACACCGATTTCGGATACCGATTTAAGAAAAATATCCTGCCTTTCAACTCCAAATAATTGTTTGGCATTATTTGAAATTCCTGATCAAAAACCTAGAGATGACAAAGGTTTAGTAGTTGCGTTAGATGACATTCGTGATCCTGGAAACCTTGGAACAATTATTAGATTATGTGATTGGTTTGGAATTGAACAAATTGTTTGTAGCGAGCAAACCGTTGATGTTTATAATCCAAAAGTTGTTCAAGCAACAATGGGCTCTATATCAAGAGTTGCTGTTTCTTATATGGATTTAGAGAAATATCTTAAAAGAGCCAATATTCCAATTTTTGGAACTTTTATGGATGGTAAAAATGTGTATAAAGAAAATCTTCCTCAAGAAGGAATCTTAATTTTGGGAAACGAGGCCAACGGAATTTCAGAAAAATTGGAGAAATTAGTGACTAATAAATTAGCTATTCCAAGATTTGGCAATTTGCAACAAACAGAAAGTTTAAATGTAGCAACTGCAACTGCAATTTTTTTGAGTGAATTTAAACGTAATTCTTAGTGAAATGTAAAGTTCACAAATATCCCGCGTGATTTCATGGATTGAACATTTCCTGTCCAAGGGCTATTCGGGTTGTTGTCACGAATTAACTCGTCATTCAATCCAAAAACTCCTCTAATAGAAGGTGAAAATTTGAAATATTCTAAATACAAATCTACTCCAAAACCAAGCTCGTAGTTTTGAGTCCATGGTTTAACTCTAAAACGCTGTTGGGAATTATCATCTAATGATTTCGAATTACTAGCCAGATTTAAAGTTGCCGAAAAACCACCAACAAGATAAGGACGAACGTTTCCAACTCTTTTGGAAGAAAATTTTAATAGTAAAGGGAAATCAATATAAGTAGAACGAACTTCGCGCTCTCTATCAATTGATTTTGTAAATTGGCTATAAGTTAGGTTTCTTTGTGTATAATATAATCCTGGTTCAAAACGCAAATTTATGTATTCTTGTAATCTTAAATCTCCGACTACACCAACATTAAAACCAGTGTTGGTTTTTACCTCAATATCAGTATCCGGCGTGTTTAAGTAATCTATCTTGAAATCATAAGTATTGAAACCAAGAAAATATCCCCAATAGACACGTTGTTTGTCAAAGTTCTCTAAATTTATAATAGGATCTTTAGAAAAAATACCTTTCGTTTGCGAATGACTTTGTAAACTTAAAAGTAACATTAAAATATAAAATAGTCTTTTCATATTATTTTTTTGATGCTGAATAAATGGTAGCAACTCCAAATGTTTGCGGCAGTGCTACTACATCTATAAACCCAATTTTTCTCAAAATATTGTTTAACTTTTCTCCATAAGGAAAAACAGATGCAGATTCAGATAAATATCCATAAGCAACATCGTCTTTCGAGAAAAGTTTTCCAATGATAGGCAAAATATTTTTAGTATAAAAATGATATCCTTGTTTGAATGGTGTTTTTACAGGAACCGAAGTTTCTAAAATCACGAAAATCCCTTTTGGTTTCAATACTCTAAGGATTTCTGCAAGACCTTTTTCTAATGTTTCAAAATTTCTTATTCCGAAAGAAACTGTAATTGCATCAAAATGATTGTCAGGGAAAGGCATATTTTCAGAATCACCAATTACCATATCAATAATGTGGTCCAGCTTTTTATCTGCAATTTTTTTTATGCCAACTTCAAGCATTCCTGCTGAAATATCCAAACCAATAATTTTTGTTGCTTTGGTTTTTGTCATTAAAATCGCCAAATCGCCAGTTCCAGTTGCAATATCAAGAATAATTTCCGGATTTTTTGCAGCGACTAGTGCCAATACTTTTTTACGCCATTTTACATCAATTCCAAAAGAAATTACACGGTTTAATCCGTCGTAATTTCCAGAAATGGTATCAAACATTTGAGTAACTTGTTCTTTTTTTCCTAAAGTAGAATCTTTATATGGAGTGACGATTTTTGACATTTTTCAGCATTTTTTCAAGTTGCAAAAGTACAAATAATAAAATTTGAAATCCCAATAAACAAATCCGAATTCTAATAAACAAATCTTAAACTTTTACAAAAGTTTGAAAGGTATAATCAAAATTATGTTTTTCGTCTTGCAGATGTTTTTCTTCAAAAATAAGTTTCCAATGATTAAAATTTATTTCTGGAAAATAGGCGTCGGCTTCAAAACCGGAATGAACCCTCGTAAGTTCAATTTTATCAGCAAAATATATAGATTGATTATAGATTTCTGCTCCACCAATTATAAAAACATCTTCGTTTTTCGGACAACTTTCAATGGCTTTTTCTATAGAATTTACGACAATGCAACCTTCAACTTCATAGTCTTTTTGACGAGTAATAATTACATGAGTGCGATTAGGTAGCGGTTTCGGAAAACTTTCAAAAGTCTTTCTTCCCATAATTATGTAATGTCCAGAGGTGATTTGCTTGAATCTTTTAAAATCATCAGGTAAATGCCAAACCAATTGGTTGTCTTTTCCAAGTGCGTTGTTTTCGGCCGCAGCCGCAATAAGAGTAATCATTAAATAGGTTTTTTATTTTCAACTTCATTAGTAAGTTGTTCCATTTTCTTTTCTTGCATAGTCATTAAGCGATTTATTTGTTCGCGTTCCCAATTTTTATTCATAAAACTATCGGTAATAAACACTTTTATAAAGTGCAAAATAAAGAAGAATAACCAAATAGTTATTACCCAAATATACCAATTAATTGATTCTTCAACTTTCAACCATTTGTTGATTATAAAAATAAAAATACTGCCTAAAAAGAATAAAACAAAATGAAAATACAATCCTTTTTTTTGTTTAATTCTTTTTCGTGCATATTCATACATTTCGTGTTGATTGGCGTCCATAAGTCGAAAATTTGAATTTAAAGATACAACTTATTTTGAAAATAGGATAATTGCAATTGGATATAATTTATTAAGAAAACGTTTTCTTATTTTCTTATTTTAAATTAACAGCTTATAAATTAAGAATATAAAGTTTTTTCATACTCCTATCTGATAAAACAATAATTCTGCATAGGCAATGTTAACGGTGTGCTTTTATTGCCTTACTTTGCTTCATTAATCTATAAATGAATCAGTTATGTCAATTAAAAAACAATTTATAAAAACAAAGCCTGTTTGCAAAGTTACTTTTTCTTTCGAAGCTAAAGAAGCAAATACCGCTGCTGTAGTAGGTGATTTCAATAATTGGAATCCTTCAGAAGGAGAATTATCAAAATTAAAAAATGGAACTTTCAAAGCTGCATTTGATTTACCAAAAGACAATTCGTTTGAATTCAAATACATCGTTGATGGAAATTATGTTAACGAACCCGAAGCTGATAGCTATCGTTGGAATGAATTTGCAAATGCTGAAAATAGCGTTTTAGAAGTATAAAGTTTTAGTTTGTTTGTTTGAAAATCCGTTTGGCAATTTTTGTTGAACGGATTTTTTTATTAAACCGCCACCATTCCTTTAATATGAGGATGTGGGTCGTAACCTTCTAATGTAAAATCTTCAAAAGTAAAATCAAAAATGTTTTTGATATTTGAATTCAAAGTCATTTTAGGCAATGCTTTTGGTTCGCGAGATAATTGTAATTCTACTTGTTCAAAATGATTGTTATAAATATGTGCATCGCCAAATGTATGAATGAATTCTCCCACTTGCAAATCGCAAACTTGTGCAATCATCATTGTAAATAAAGCATAAGAAGCAATATTAAATGGAACGCCAAGAAAAATATCGGCACTTCGTTGGTATAATTGACACGATAATTTTCCTTCTGAAACATAAAACTGAAAGAATGCGTGACACGGTGGTAACGCTACTTTTCCGTTTTCTATGTTTTCTGCAAATGATTTAGATGTATCAGGTAAAACCGATGGATTCCAAGCAGAAACTAACATTCGTCTACTGTTTGGATTGGTTTTTAAAGTATCAATTAATTCGGTGATTTGATCAATTTCTTCGCTGTTCCAATTGCGCCATTGGTGTCCATAAACAGGTCCTAAATCACCATTTTCATCTGCCCATTCATTCCAAATATTTACGCCATTTTCTTTTAAATAACCTATATTAGTAGCTCCTTTTAAAAACCAAAGCAACTCATAAACAATAGATTTTAAATGCAACTTTTTAGTAGTAACCATTGGAAAACCATCATTTAAATCAAAACGCATTTGGTAACCAAAAACACTTTTAGTTCCAGTTCCAGTTCTGTCTCCTTTTTGAGTTCCGTTTTCTAAAACGTGTTTTACTAAATCGTGGTATTGTTTCACTTTGAAAAAGGTTTAAAAGTTTAAATATTTAAGAGTTTAAAAGTTGTCAATATTACTGAATACTAAAAACTGATTACTGAACACAAGTTTAAGATTCTCGTTTAGAAATTTCATCCCGAATTCTTGCTGCTTTTTCGTAGTCTTCATCTTGAACAGCAGTTTCAAGTAACTCGTGTAATTCTGACAAACTGAATTTCTTGTATGCGTTTTCTGATTTAGAACTTTCATTCTCAATTCCAAAAGTTTCAGGAGTTGATAATACTCCATCATCATCTGAATTTTGCCCTTCTAATTCAGCAGGATTTGCATTTAAATAAATTCCAGCTTTGTCAAGGATATTTTTATAAGTAAAAATTGGTGCAGAAAAACGTAATGCTAAAGCAATAGCATCAGATGTTCTAGCGTCAATAATTTCTTCAATTTTGTCTCTTTCACAGATAATACTAGAGTAGAAAACACCATCAACGAGTTTGTGAATGATAACTTGTTTTACAACAATGTCAAATCGGTCAGCAAAACTTTTGAACAAATCATGAGTTAATGGACGTGGTGGTTTTATTTCTTTTTCTAAAGCAATAGCAATTGATTGGGCTTCAAAAGCGCCAATTACTATAGGTAATTTTCTATCGCCATCCACTTCATTCAAAATTAGAGCGTAGGCGCCATTTTGTGTTTGACTGTAGGATATTCCTTTTATTGTTAGTTTTACTAAACTCATTTTAATTGATTTTTGCCACAAAGGCACAAAGGCACAAAGTTAATTTTGTTTCAAATATATCTTGTGCAAAGTAACAAAAAAGTTTCTCTTTTTAAAACAAAAAAATAAGCCATCCTAAAATTAATTCTGATGGCTTATTCTGCTTGAGTTAGTTTTATTTTTAAGAATTTTGAGCTTTAAATTCTTTAAGTTTTTGTGTTAATCTCGGAACGATATCTAAAGCATCTCCAACAATTCCATAGTCTGCCACCTTAAAGAAAGGAGCTTCAGGGTCTGTATTGATTACTAATTTTACTTTTGACGAGTTGATTCCGGCAATGTGTTGAATTGCTCCAGAAATCCCTACTGCAATGTATAAATTGGCAGCAACTGGTTTTCCTGTTTGACCAACGTGTTCACTGTGAGGGCGCCATCCAATGTCTGAAACAGGCTTAGAACAAGCAGTTGCAGCTCCAAGAACTGATGCTAATTCTTCCAACATTCCCCAATTTTCTGGTCCTTTCATTCCACGACCACCAGAAACCACAATATCTGCATCGGCTATAGTTACTTTTCCTGTTGTTTTTTCTACTGATTCTACTTTTACATTGAAATCTACATCGTTTAAACTTGGTGTAAAATCTTCTTCTGTTGCAGATGAAGCATTTTCAACCAATCCAAAAGAGTTTTTACCAATTGATAACACTTTAACATCTGTTGAAATTTCTGTGATATTGAAGGCTTTATTTGAGAAAGCATTTCTTTTTACTTGAAATGGTGAAGTTGAAAGTGGTAATCCAACAACATTTGATGCAAATCCAGCTTCCAATCCTACAGCCACAAGAGGCGCAAGATATAAACTGTCGGTTGTAGAAGAAAGTACAATTACTTTAGAACCTTCTTTTTGAGCCGCTTGTTTAACTACATCGGCATAAGCTTTGGCATTAAAATCAGCTAATTTATCATTAGTTACTTTTAAAACTTTATCTACACCATATTTAGATAATTCGGAAACATTTCCTGCGTTAACAGTTACTGCTGTAACAGTTGTGCCAAGAGATTCGGCTACTTTTTTTGCATAAGACGCTAATTCGAAAGCTACTTTTTTGAATTTTCCGTCTGCTGATTCTGCGTATATTAATAATGACATTTTTTTTAGTTTAAAAGTTTAAAATAGTTTAAAAGTCCATGTGTTGAATTCAATAACTGAACACTAAAAACTGATTGCTGAGCACTAGATAACCTTAGCTTCGTTGTGTAATGCGTTTATCAATCCGTCCAAATCATCTGCAGAAAATAATTTTACTGCCGATTTTAAAACTGGTTTTTCAAATTTTACCGCTTTAGTATTGTTGTTAGCAGCAACTGGTTCTAAAACAGTTAATACTTTAGTTCTTGCTGTCATTATTCCTCTCATGTTTGGAATACGCAAATCTTTTTCTTCGACTAAACCTTTTTGACCACCAATTACTAATGGAAGTGAAGCTAATATGATTTCTTTTCCACCATCAATTTCTCTTGCTGCTTTTGCAGAAGTTCCGTTAACAGTAAGTTCGGTACAGGAATTCACAAAATTGTATCCTAATAAACCAGCTAACATACCTGGAACCATTCCACCATTGTAATCTAAAGATTCTTTCCCACAAATTACGATATCGTAATCTCCAGATTTAACCACTTCTTCCAATTGTTTTGCAACAAAAAATCCGTCAGTTGGAGTAGCATTTATACGAATGGCATCATTTGCGCCAATCGCTAAAGCTTTTCTTAAAGTTGGTTCAGTATCAACTCCGCCAACATTTACAATAGTTACGGTTGCTCCTTGTTGTTCTTGAAACCAAATTGCACGCGTTAAACCGTATTCGTCATTCGGATTGATGACATACTGAACTCCATTAGTGTCGAATTCAGAATCGCCATTCACGAAGTTGATTTTTGAAGTAGTATCAGGCACATGGCTGATGCAAACTAATATTTTCATTATATATTTTTTAAAAAGTTTTTTCTGTGTGTAAAAGTATAAAATATATTTCTATTTTTTATATGCGTGCATAATAATATTTCAGTATTATATCGATTTCGTA
>CANCFZ010000050.1 GCA_947377425.1 Flavobacteriaceae bacterium | reverse complement strand
TAATTTTCAACTTTGCTTCTGGAAACATTCGAGTAAAAATTGCGGTTTCCATCACTTTTATTTTTAAAGTGGCTTCATCCATGGCCATCAATTCGTCTCCATTCAACACTTTATCGGCATCTTTAAATCCAACTTGTTTAGCTATAGTTGACGTAGTTTGAGCATTATCACCTGTTACAATTTTTAATTGAATTCCAGCATCATAAAATGTTTGAAATACTTTTTGAATATTGGCTTTCGGTGGATCGTAAAAGGCAACTAAACCTTTGAAATCAAACTTAAATTCTTGCTGCGTTTTCGGATAATTAGTTCCAGAAAATTCGGTTACTCCAACTCCTAAAACACGATAGCCTTCGTTAGTCATTTTTTCCATGGCAACTAAAACTTGCTTCTTTTCTTTTTCAGATAAATGACTGACTTCAATAATTGCTTCTGGCGCACCTTTGGAAGCAATGATTTTTTTACCTTTTGAATCTTCAAAAATATGTGTCATCATCGGAGGTTTTCCGTCTAAAGGATATTCATGAACTAATTTGAAGTTTGGTCGTTCATCAACGGATTCTAATTTGGCATAAGCTTCATGAATTGCAAGTTCCATAGCATCAAACGGAATGGGTTCGCTAGACCACATCGAATAACTTAAAACTTCTTCTGCTTCTGGATTGAGTTTTTCTTTTGTGTCAACAATACCATCCGATTTGAAAATATACAATTGAGCTAAACTCATTTTGTTTTCGGTAATTGTTCCAGTTTTATCGGTACAAATTACGGTGGCACTTCCTAAAGTTTCAACGGTCTTTGTTTGTTTGGTAATGATTCCCATTTTCATCAATCGCCACGAACCAAGTGCCATAAATGAAGCAAAAGCAACCGGAATTTCTTCGGGAATAACACTCATGGCAATCGTTAACGCTTTTAATAAACTGTCTAAAATACTTTTATAATGAAAATAATTTACTGCCCAAACTATTACAAAAATCACCAATCCAATGATTGACATTTTTTTTACAAAATTGTTAATCTGTATTTGTAAAGGTGTTTTTTCTTCTTCAATTATTTCAATGCTTTTACCAATTTTTCCCAAACTTGTTTGGTTTCCAATAGCAGTTACTTCACAAATTGCTAAACCAGTTGCGACAGTTGTTCCTTGAAAAACGGTTTTATTCTCAGAAGTTTCATTTTTAAAAATTGATAAGGATTCACCAGTCAAAATAGATTCGTTAACCGAAAAATCATTTGATTGAATAATAATTCCATCTGCAGGTATAAACGTTCCTTCTTCCACTTGAATGAAATCTCCAACTACAATTTCTTCGCTCGGAATTTCAACTAATTCGCCGTTTCTTATCACTTTGCTTTTGGGTTGTGATAATTTTTTGAGCGATTCAATGGCATTTCTACTTCGGGCTTCTTGAAAAAGCGATATTGCTGCAACCAAAAAGATGGCAACTGTCATGAAAACTCCATCGCCATAATCGCCAGAAATATAATAAATACTTGCGGCCACAACCAATAATAAAAACATAGGTTCTTTAACCATTTCTAATAAAGACATCAAAAAATGATTTTTTTCTTGATGTTCTAAAGAATTGCTACCATTTTTAGCTCTTGAGGAAGTAACTTCTTCATTTGAAAGCCCTACAATGTTATTATTCGAATCTTTCATGAAAAATTAATTAAGTGATTATTAAAGTTAGTGATTTAAAATGAATTTAAGGTCTTTTTTGCTTAAAGTTTATTACATTTGCACGCAATTTAACTACAATACTGAACCAAGTTCAGCACAAACTACAAATTGCAACATGAAAGCACACACTACTAAAATCGTTGGAGAAGGTTTAACCTATGACGATGTACTGCTAATCCCAAATTATTCTGAAGTTTTACCGCGCGAAGTCAATATTCAATCCAAAATATCTAGAAATATTTCGTTGAATGTTCCTGTTGTTTCAGCAGCAATGGATACCGTTACCGAAAGTTCTATGGCAATTGCAATGGCGCAAGAAGGCGGAATTGGTGTTTTACACAAAAATATGACTATCGAACAACAAGCAGCAAAAGTAAGAAAAGTAAAGCGTGCAGAAGCTGGAATGATTATCGATCCAGTAACTTTACCTTTAAATTCAACTGTTGGCGATGCTAAAATGCTGATGAAAGAACACGGAATTGGCGGAATTCCTGTAGTAGATGAAAACGGAACTTTAAAAGGAATTGTAACCAATAGAGATTTGCGTTTTGAAAAAATCAATTCGCGTTCAATTCTAGAAGTTATGACTTCTGAAAATTTAGTTACTGCTGCCGAAGGAACAACTTTGCAAGAAGCAGAAGGGATTTTACAACAAAATAAAATCGAAAAATTACCAGTTGTTGATAAAAACTATAAATTAGTTGGATTAATTACGTTTAGAGATATTACCAAATTGGCTCAAAAACCAGTTGCTAATAAAGATAAATTTGGTCGTCTTCGAGTTGCTGCAGCACTTGGAGTTACCGCAGATGCTGTAGAAAGAGCAACAGCTTTAGTAAACGCAGGAGTTGATGCTGTCATTATTGATACAGCTCACGGACATACAAAAGGTGTTGTTGATG
The DNA here is from genome assembly GCA_947377425.1 of Flavobacteriaceae bacterium. Taxonomy (GTDB): domain Bacteria; phylum Bacteroidota; class Bacteroidia; order Flavobacteriales; family Flavobacteriaceae; genus Flavobacterium. The sequence continues at coordinate 10,082 of CANCFZ010000050.1, read as the reverse complement.
TGTTAAAACAAGTGAAAGCTAAATTCCCAAACCTTGATGTTATCGTTGGAAATATTGCAACTGCCGAAGCCGCTTTATATTTAGTCGAAAATGGTGCCGATGGTGTAAAAGTCGGAATTGGACCAGGTTCAATTTGTACTACAAGAGTTGTTGCTGGAGTTGGGTTTCCTCAATTTTCTGCGGTTTTAGAAGTTGCCGCGGCTTTGAGAGGTTCTGGAGTTCCAGTTATTGCTGATGGCGGAATTCGTTACACAGGAGATATTCCGAAAGCTATTGCTGCTGGAGCAGATTGTGTAATGCTTGGTTCACTTTTAGCTGGAACAAAAGAATCACCTGGAGAAACTATCATTTTTGAAGGAAGAAAATTCAAATCGTATCGCGGAATGGGTTCTGTTGAAGCTATGCAAGAGGGTTCGAAAGATAGATATTTCCAAGATGTGGAAGACGATATTAAGAAATTAGTCCCAGAAGGAATTGTAGGTCGTGTTCCATATAAAGGTGAATTAAACGAAAGCATGCAACAATTTGTTGGTGGACTTCGTGCAGGGATGGGTTATTGCGGTGCAAAAGATATTCCAACGCTACAAGAAACAGGAAGATTTGTACGAATCACAACTAGTGGAATTGGCGAAAGTCATCCTCATAATGTTACTATTACTAAAGAAGCTCCGAATTATTCACGTTAGTTAGCCACAAAGACACTAAGTCGCCAAGAAATATAAAAAGTCTCAAAAAAATAAGTATTTTGAGACTTTTTTTTTAAAGAAAATCTTTGTGACTTAGTGCCTTCGCGGCAAAAAATAGCGACTTATATTCCCAAATAGTTACTAGGACTAATCTGCATCAATTCAACTTTAATTTCATCAGAAACTTTTAGCGTTTGAATGAAATTATGAATCGCTTCTTTATTGATAACAGTATTTGTTCGAGTTAAATCTTTCAAAGCTTCATAAGGATTTGGATACCCTTCACGACGTAAAATCGTTTGGATTGCCTCAGCTACAACTGCCCAGTTTTTTTCTAAATCTTCTGCAAATTTTGATTCGTTTAAAACCAATTTATTCAATCCTTTCAATGTAGCTTCAAATGAAATTATAGTGTGTCCTATTGGAACTCCAATATTTCTTAAAACCGTACTATCAGTCAAATCACGTTGTAATCTTGACAAAGGTAACTTAGCCGAAAGATGTTCGAAAATCGCATTTGCAATTCCTAAATTTCCTTCTGAATTTTCAAAATCAATTGGGTTTACTTTATGTGGCATTGCTGACGAACCTATTTCTCCAGCTTTGATTTTTTGTTTGAAATAATCCATTGAAACATAAGTCCAAATGTCTCTATCTAAATCAATTAAAATGGTATTAATTCTTTTTAAAGCATCAAAAAACGCAGCAAAATGATCGTAATGTTCTATTTGTGTAGTTGGAAAAGAATGTTGTAATCCCAAAGTTGATTCAACGAAATCGCTTCCAAATTTTTTCCAATCGGTGTTTGGATATGCTACATGATGCGCATTGTAATTTCCAGTTGCGCCACCAAATTTTGCAGCAAATGGAACATTAAATAACAAACGCATTTGCTCTTCCAAACGTTCTACGAAAACCAAAATTTCTTTTCCCAAGCGTGTAGGCGAAGCAGGTTGTCCGTGTGTTCTTGCTAACATTGGAATGTCTTTCCATTCCATTGCCAATTCTTTTAATTTTGCAATTACAGCAATCAAACTTGGTAAATATACTTTTTCAAAAGCTTCTTTTGTTGATAATGGAATAGCAGTATTATTAATATCTTGAGAAGTCAATCCAAAGTGAATAAACTCTTTGTATTGTGTCAATCCTAAAGTTTCAAATTTTTCTTTAATGAAATATTCAACCGCTTTCACATCGTGATTCGTAGTTTTTTCTGTTTCTTTTATCCAAAGTGCGTCTTCGGTTGAAAAGTTGGTATAAATTTTACGCAAATCATCAAAAACTGATTTATTTACACCAGAAAGTTGTGGTAAATCGGCTTCGCATAAAGCAATAAAATATTCAACTTCAATTAAAACTCGGTATTTTATAAGAGCTTCTTCCGAAAAAAAGGATGATAAAGAAACGGTTTTACTTCTATATCGTCCGTCAATTGGTGAAATAGCGTTTAATTCTGTTAGTTGCATTGTGTTGTGTTGTTTATTCTGAACTTGATTCAGAATCTAGTTATTTTGAAGGTGCAAATTTAGTTAAACGATTTTAGAATATAGAATATAGAACAAAGAAAATAGACTATCCACAGAATCTATTTTCTATACTCCATTTTTATTCTCTTCGCAACAATTTTTCTCTCAAAATCGGAACACCTTCGGTAGCATTCATCGGAATTACTTCCAACGGATTTGCCAATTCATAAATCGTAGCAGGTTTTGGATCAATATAATAAATTGGTGTGTTCGGTTTTCCGTAATGTATCAATCCTGCTGCTGGATATACTTGCATTGATGTTCCGATTACAGCAATAAAATCGGCTGATTGTACAATTTGTAATGCTTCTTCAAGTGCAGGAACATCTTCGCCAAACCAAACAATATGTGGGCGCAATTGATTTCCGTTATTGTCTAAATCGCCAGTTTTTAAATCGTGTTTCCAATCTAAAATGTAGTTTATATCTTTTACACTTCGTACTTTTAAAAGTTCGCCATGAAGATGCAAAACTTTGGAACTTCCAGCTTGTTCATGTAAATTATCTACGTTTTGAGTAATGATATGAACATCATAATCATTTTCTAATTCCGCTAAAGTTTTGTGTCCTAAATTGGGTTGAACTTCCTGCAATTGTCTTCGCCTTTGATTGTAAAAATCTAAAACTAATTCTTGATTTTTACGCCATCCTTCTGGCGTTGCAACATCCATTACGTTGTGACCTTCCCATAATCCATCAGCATCACGAAAGGTTTTGATGCCACTTTCTGCAGAAATTCCTGCGCCTGTTAAAACTACTAATTTCTTTTTCATTTCTTTTTTGCTTATGGTTTGTCGAAATGACAAAAAAATAACTTTATCAAAGATATAAAAGTAAAAGATTTAAATAAATCTTGTTTTACTATTTTTGCCAAAACATTTATGAATATGATTGATTTAGACTACTTAACTTTTTTAGAAAATATACTTACCGATAATAGAAAAGAACGATTTCAACAAGTTTTAGCAATGCGAACCAATCATTTTACAATTGCTATGGAAGATATTTTTCAGTTGCATAATACGAGTGCTGTCATGCGTAGTTGTGAGGTTTTTGGAATTCAACAACTTAATGTAATTGAAGAACGTTATACTAAATCTATTGATAAAGAAATTGCAATGGGTGCTCAAAAATGGGTTGATGTAAATAGATTTGATAGTATTTCGGGTTGCATTTCTAATATGAAAAGTAAAGGATACCAAATTATTGCAACATCTCCACATGAAAATGATTGTGATTTAGATGATTTTGATATTACTAAACCAAGCGCACTTTTTTTTGGGACTGAACGTGACGGATTATCGGAAGAAGTGCTTCAAAATGCTGATGGATTTCTGAAAATTCCAATGGCTGGTTTTACAGAAAGTTTGAATATTTCAGTTTCTGCCGCTATTATCATTCAAAATTTAATGAGCCGTTTGCATAAATCGGATATAAAATGGCAGTTATCTGAAAATGAAATTCTTGAAAAAAGATTACAATGGGCAAAAAACACCATTAAAGATATTAAGCGAATTGAAGAAAGATACTATTTGGAAAACAAATAAATTTACTTTTTCAAAACTTTATACTGTTCATAACATTGGCTTATAGCATCCAAAATCTGTAAGTCATTTGCAGTTTGAATAAATGCTTCAGAATAGTTGCAATGTTGTAAAATTTCAGGAATATCTTTTTTGTCAATTCCTAAAAGAATGGCTATAGTTTCTCTATCAAATTTTGTTTCCAGAAGTGCTTTTACAGTATTATCTTTTTTCATTTCCTTCAATTTACGTAATTCTTTTGGTTTATTTCCAAAGAAATTGTAGAGCATATCGGCAGGATTAAAAATGGAATTCATAACACGAGAGAATGCTTTTGGAGAATATTCTCCAGCTTCATAGCCTTGAGGTAAGCCAGAAATGCTATAACGGTAATTTTCTTGATCTGGAATTAGTTTAGTATCTACTTCTAAATAACCAGTAAGATTGTATTTTCTAACTATTACTTCTTCAAGTGCAATAGATTTTTCCGACAAAACAATTTTTGCATTTCCATTTTTTACCCAGTCATTGGTAACTCTTACTCTTAATGATTGAAAACCAATCATAGAGATATGAAGTGTATCATTTACTTCAGCATCAATTTCAAATGCGCCTCTGGAGCTAGAAATAGTTCCCTTAACCTTATTAATATTAATAATATTTACATTTGATAAAGGAAAAGTTGTAGTACCACTAATAATAGTTCCAAATACTTTTTTTTGATCTGAAGATTCCTGAGTAAATCCAGTTATTGAAATTAGAAGAAATAAAAAAACTACAAAATATCTCATATCCTTGTTTGAAGGTTTAAAAGTATAAAACTATTGAATATATTTTATAGCATTGATGAATTATTATAAGAAAATTAACAAACCAAAGTAAATTTAAAAGAAAAATTCCAAATCCAATAGTTTGTCATTGGAATTTGGAATTTTAAATTTTTCTTTTTATGAAATTAGCTTCTTCTTGGTCTTCTTACTTTAGCATCGTCAAATGAACGACTTGCTGGTTTGTCAGAACCTTCATCAGAACGTCTTGGAGCACTGCTTTCTCTTTGAGATGAACCTGGTTCTCTTCTTGGAGCTGATGAACTTCTTTCACTTCTAAAACCGCCTTCTCTTGCAGGTCTGTCAGATGAAAATCCTTCACGTTTTGGAGCCGAACTTCTGTCTCCGCCACTTCTTGGTCCGAAACTTCCGCTTCCAGATCTTGGAGCTGAACTTCTTTCATTTCTATCTCCACCTCTAAATCCACCAGAGCTTCTTCCACCACCAAATCCGCCGCCACTTCTTCCGTTGTGGTCACGTCTTTCACGGCTTCCTCCATCGTTTTTAGAAATTTCTACATTGATTCTTCTTCCTCCAAGGTCAAATCCGTTAAGAACCGACATAACTTTATCGGTATGTTCTCCATCAGTATTAAAGAAAGAGAATCCTTCTTTTACATCTACTTTAAACACATCATCACGACCTAAATCTAATGTTTCTTTTAAGAAATCTTTTAATTGCATCCAATCGAAATCGTCTCGTGAACCAATATTTACGAAATATCTAACTGGATCACCAGCTCTAATTTCTCTTGGTTCAGAACTTCTTTCGCTTCTTTCACTACCTTTTTCACCTGATAAATCACGTTTCTTTTTGTAGTAATTGATGAATCTGTTGAATTCAACCGAAACCATTTTCTTAATTAATTCTTCTTTAGTCAAACCATCAAGAACTTCGTTGATAGCAGGAAGATAGTTGTCTATTTCATGGTCAACTTCAGTGTCTTTAATTTTATTAGCTAAATGCAACAATTGGATTTCGCAAATTTCCATTCCAGAAGGAATCGTTTTTTCTTGAAATTTTTGTTGAATAATTCTTTCGATAGAAGAAATTTTACGAATCTCACTTTTAGTGATGATTACGATAGAAGTTCCTAATTTACCAGCACGACCAGTACGACCTGAACGGTGATTGTAGGTTTCAATTTCGTCGGGTAATTGATAGTTTACTACGTGAGTAATGTTATCAACATCAATTCCACGAGCGGCAACGTCTGTTGCAACAAGCATTTGAATTTGACGACCTCTAAACGATTTCATAACGCCATCACGTTGCGCTTGAGATAAATCTCCGTGCAATGCAGCAGCACTATATCCGTCTTCAATTAATTTTTCTGCAACTGCTTGTGTATCACGTTTTGTTCTACAAAAAACCACAGAAAAAATATCTGGATTAGCATCAGCTAAACGTTTTAAAGCTTCGTAACGGTCACGAGCGTTTACACAATAAAATTCGTGGGAAACTGTAGCCGAACCTGAATTTTTACTACCAACAGTAACTTCTGCAGGATCGTGCATAAATTTCTTTGCAATTCTTGCTACTTCTGCAGGCATAGTTGCAGAGAATAACCAAGTATTTTTTTCGTCTGGAGTATCCGATAAAATGGATACAATGTCTTCATAAAAACCCATGTTCAACATCTCATCTGCTTCGTCAAGAATACAAAAATTGATGTTTTTGATGTTTACAAGACCACGATTAATCATGTCTTGCATTCTACCTGGAGTTGCCACAATAATTTGTGCACCTCTTTTAATGTCTCGGGCTTGTTCTGTAATGCTTGCGCCACCATAAACTGCCACTGTATTAATACCTTTTACGTATTTAGAGTATTGTTTAATTTCGTTGGTGATTTGTAAGCATAGCTCACGCGTTGGTGATAAAATTAACGCTTGTGTACTTCTGTCTTCAGCATCAATTTTTTGTATTAGCGGAAAACCAAAAGCTGCTGTTTTCCCTGTTCCTGTTTGTGCTAAAGCTACTAAGTCTGTGTTTTTTTCCAATAAGACTGGAATCGCTTTTTCTTGCACTTCTGACGGATTCTCAAATCCTAGATCTTTGATCGCCAGCAGTAACGATTCATTCAGACCTAATTGTTCAAATTTATTCATATTGTATTTTAAAATTGGGTGCAAAGGTATGTTTTAAAAACGATATAAACTAATTTGTTTTTAATTGGTTTTCAGTAAGTTGTGAGTTTTAAGTTGCGAGTTGTGGGTTTAAAAAGTTCTGTTAAGTGATTGTTGATTATAAATTTTCGCAAAAATCTACCAATTGTTTTACTGCTTGTCCTCTATGACTAATACTTGATTTTTCATTCATACTAAGCTCAGCAAAGGTTTTGGTATAGCCATCAGCTGCGAATATTGGGTCATATCCAAACCCATTATTTCCTGTCTTTTTATCAATGATTTTACCATTTATAATTCCTGTGAAAAGATGTTGTTCGCCTTTATAATTCAAACAAATAACAGTTTTGAAATTGGCTTTTCTGTTGGTTTTGTCTATAAGATTTAATAATAATTTATTCATGTTGTTGTCGTCATTTTTGGGTACACCAGCATATCTTGCCGAAAAAACTCCAGGTTCACCATTTAGTGCATCGACTTCTAAACCTGAATCGTCTGCAAAACAATCGTATCCATGTTTTTCAGTAACGTAATTGGCTTTAAGAATAGCATTTCCTTCAATAGTATTTGCAGTTTCTGGAATTTCTTCATTGCATCCAATGTCCTCCAAACTTAAAATTTGAATTGAATTTGGAACTAAAAGTTGGATTTCTTTAATTTTATTGGAGTTGTTGGAAGCGAAGACTAGTTTCATAATTAATGTTATAATTTTTGGAAGCAAATTTAGTAAGGTTTTGTGTTTTATTCGTGATGATATGATAATTTAAGGATAATTAATTGTGCTAAATTATATAGTATAGTTTTTTTTGAATATCGTTTTTATATTGTATTCTGTTTTGTAAGTTTACAAATTTTGCAAAATATTCAGTAGTACCAAATTTATAAAGGAAAAACTATAATAACTAATGCCTCCTAAAACTTATAATAAAACCAATTTTCATAAATATACTTTTTGTATTTTTCAAGAAGTAGCATTGGAAGCAATCAAAGATTTAAAACATAATTATAAAAGTAAATCGGGTAGTAGTTATTATTTTGCAGAAACTGGTGTTTATAGATTATCCAATCACTGGGGAAGAGCTGCCAATTGTAAATGGAGGTTAAGTGGAAATTCCAAAGTACAGAATATAAGCGACAATAGAACCAAACTTGGTTATGCCAATTGGAGTGATTTTTATCCGGATAATGATTTTGAGAAATTATATTTTATAGAAGCTGATTACAAAAATAAAGCTGTGAATTTCTTTCATAATCAAAATGAAAATTATTTGGATGAAAAGATATTGCGAACTGCAACAGATACCACAAAACTTATCAAACAAATAAGAACCTTATTAGACGAAACTGCTTGGACAAAATACCTAAAAGAAGAAAATATTGAAGCATTACGAAAAGAGATTATTGAGGAATTAATAAACACCACGAAGTCGTTTCAAGAGATAAGAAAAGAATATTTATAACACCAAAGTCTATATTCTATTCTCTTGTTTGACTAATTTGATTACCCAAAACCCAATAATTGTTCCCAATAAACCGATACTCCCCATTACAATCCAATTGGTTTGATAACTAAAATCTCTAATTATTTCAAGTCCAATTGGTCCACTAAGAATTTGAGCAAAACTATAACTCATGGTAAAAATTGCCATATATTTTCCTTCATTCCCTTTAGTAGCTCTACTCATCGCAAACGAATTTGAAAATGGAAAAGTCAATATTTCGCCAAAAGTCATGAACAACATCATAATTATTAAAATTCCAGCCCAAGAATTAATTATTAAAAGAAAAAGACTAATTGACATCAACAAAGTGCCATAAGTTACCATTTTTACTTTGTCTATTTTTTTTCGCTCCACATAACTAACTATCGGCATTTCTAAAAAGAAAATAATGATACCATTCATTGTCAATAACAACCCTGTTTGAAGTTCGGTTAAATTAAATTGCACTTTATGATAAAGCGAAATAGGCGAAAAAAGCTGAAAAAATAACACTCCAGAAATGGTACAAGTCGATAAGAATATCCAAAAAGGTTTGTCTTTAAAAATAGAATTTGGAATTGCTGTATCTGAATTTTCTGTTAGGACTTCAGTTACTTTTTTCTTCTCTTTTACCTTAAACCAAAATATAAATATAGCAATAATACAAGTGGCACCATCAACCCAAAAAAGACTCTGATATCCCATTTCCATAATAATTAACCCACCTAAAGCTGGACCAGCAATAAAGCCTAAATTGATAGCCAATCTCACCAAAGTCAATGCTCTAGCTCTGTTTTCTGGTTTTGCATAAACTCCCAAAGAAACAAACATGGCAGGTCTAAACATATCTGCAATAACCATCATAGAAAATATTCCAATGCACAGCCCAACAAAACTTGTGATAAATTGAAGAATTAAAAATCCCAATCCGCTGGTAAATAAACTAAATACCATTATGCGATAGAATCCAATTTTATCTGAAAGTTTGCCGCCAAGCCATGAGCCAACCATTGACCCAAGACCAAAACAAACCATTATAGCTGCAACTTCACGATACGAAAAATGCAAATCTTCTTTAAGATATTTAGACAAAAAAGGAAAAACCATCGTTCCTGCACGATTGATAAACGTGATGAGCGTGAGTATCCAAATTTCTCTAGTAAATCCTCTAAAGTTGTTGATGTATTTGCGAAATGCGTTTTTGAACATTGAATAAAAGTTACTGTGGGACAAAGTTACAAAGTAATATTTGTTTTTTTAAGACTTTAGACTTTCAAACTTTTGGGCTAAATTCGCACCATGCAATATTTCAATTTACATACCCACAAATTTACGAACAATCCGAGTGTTTTGGAATTGGTTAATCAATATCCTTGGAAATTTGAGGAATCAATTCCGCACTATTCTATCGGAATTCATCCTTGGTTTATTGATGAAAACAGGTTGAAAAGTGATTTGAATATAATTGAAGAAAAGTTGCAATTAAAAGAATGTTTAGCGCTGGGAGAATGCGGTTTAGATAAGCGAATTGAAATTCCAATAGCATTACAAATGGAAGTTTTTGAAAAACAAATCGTCTTAGCACAAAAATATCAAAAACCATTAGTATTACATTTAGTTGCTGCTTTTGATGAATTAATTTCCATTAAAAAGCGATTAAAAATTTCGGTTCCGATTATCATTCATGGATTTTCTAAAAACGAACAAGTTGCCAAACAATTAATTGATAATGGATTTTATCTTTCGTTTGGTAAATATTTATTAAGAAATACTGAATTAAAATCGGTTTTTAAATCTGTTCCAAATGATAAATTCTTTTTAGAAACCGATACTATTGAGGAAACTTTGGAAGAAGTTTATACATTAGCAGCAAAATATAAAAACATAAAAAAAGAAGATTTGATTGAAATT
>CANCFZ010000049.1 GCA_947377425.1 Flavobacteriaceae bacterium | reverse complement strand
TCGGTTATTCAGTTTCAAAACGAAGCTAAAAAATACTATCAAGAACGTTTAGATAGAAAAGAAGATGCCGTAAAAGAACACATTAATTATGTGCTTTCCAATTCTACTTATCCTTTAACTCAAAGAAATTTACCTTATATTTTTAAAGATAAAATTCATGAATTATCAGATATTCATAATGTTGAAATAAACATTTATTCGCTTGACGGAAAACTTCTAAAATCGTCAAAAGCATCTTTTTCTGTTGATAATATTTCGCCTCCTATTCCGAAATACATCATCAAATTGGTACAGTCTTCTATTGAAAAACGTTACATAGACATCAAAAACATTGATGGTGTAAAAAACCGTTCTTCTTATAGTGAAATTAAAGATGATAAGTTTAAACCGCTCGGAATATTAAATTTACCTTATGTTGAAGACGATAGTTTTTATCAAGATGAGATTCAAGATTTCTTGGTTAGATTGAGCCAAGTTTACTTTTTCATGTTGATAGTTGCTTTTGCTTTGGCTTATTTCTTATCGAGTTATATTACCAAATCATTGAAAACCATTTCCGATAAAATCAATGAAACGAGTTTGGATCAAAAAAACGAAAAAATCGTAATTGAAGCCAACAGCCGCGAAATTAATTCGTTGATAAAAGCTTACAATGCAATGGTTGATAAACTAGAAGAAAGCGCAACAATGTTGGCACAATCAGAACGGGAACAAGCTTGGCGCGAAATGGCGAAACAAGTTGCTCACGAAATTAAAAATCCATTAACACCAATGAGATTGACGGTTCAAAGTTTTCAAAGAAAATTTGACCCAGAAGATCCAGATTTGAAACAAAAGCTGAACGATTATACCAAAACATTAATTCAGCAAATTGACACTATGAGTTCGGTTGCATCAGCATTTTCTAACTTCGCTTCAATGCCAGCACAACAAAATGAAACACTAAATGTTGTTGAAGTTGTAGAATTTTCATTAGATATTTTCAACGAAGAATATATTCATTTTGAAAGTGATGAAGAAGAGATTATTACCATTATGGATAGAACTCAACTGATAAGAATTATTACCAATTTAGTAAAAAATGCAATTCAGGCAATTCCAGAAGAACAAGAACTCAAATCGATTGTTGTAGCTGTAAAACGAATAGATAATGCCGTAAAAATTTCTGTGAAAGACAACGGTATTGGAATTGAAATGGAAAATATAGAACATATTTTTGAGCCAAAATTCACCACAAAAACCAGTGGAATGGGACTTGGCTTAGGAATTATCAAAAATATTATAGAAAATTACAAAGGAACTATTACATTTGAAACCGAATACGGAAAAGGAACAACTTTCATAGTTTCACTTCCAATAATTTAAAAAAATAAAATGAACTTCGAAAACATAATCATTACTTCTGAAAACGGAATTGGGCAAATTACAATCAATCGTCCATCAAAATTAAATGCTTTAAATGTAGCTACTATTAAAGAATTACACGACGGTTTAGAAAGTTTAGATAACAATTCTGAAATCCGTGTAATTATAGTTACTGGTGAAGGTGAAAAAGCATTTGTAGCCGGAGCAGATATCTCTGAATTTGCCAATTTTTCTATTGAAGAAGGTGCACAATTAGCTCAACAAGGACAAGAACTATTGTTTGATTTTGTTGAAAACTTAAAAACTCCAGTTATTGCAGCCGTTAACGGATTTGCTCTTGGCGGCGGATTGGAATTAGCAATGGCATGTCATTTTAGAATTGCCTCTGATAACGCCAAAATGGGTTTGCCAGAAGTTTCACTAGGAGTAATTCCTGGTTATGGCGGAACGCAACGTTTGCCTCAACTTATTGGAAAAGGGCGTGCTATGGAAATGATAATGACCGCTGGAATGGTAACAGCAGACGATGCCTACAGAGCAGGATTAGTTAATCATGTTGTGCCACAAGCGGAGCTTTTAGATTTTACAAAATCAATAGCACAACGCATTATGAAAAATTCTCCAGTTGCTATTTCAAAAGCAATTAAAGCTATAAATGCTAACTTCAAAGACGGCGTTGATGGTTATCAAACAGAAATTAGAAATTTCGGAAAATGCTTCGGAACTGAAGATTTTAAAGAAGGAACCACCGCATTTTTAGAAAAAAGAAAAACTGATTTTAAAGGAAATTAGTTTTCAGTCGCAATGACTGCCAACCGAACACTTATTACTACACTTCACCATCCCATTCGGCATAAAATTGCGATAAGAATAATTCCATAAATTTGTGTCTTTCTTGCGCAATTTTTATACCTGTTTTGGTATTCATTTTATCTTTTAGCAAAAGAAGTTTTTCGTAAAAATGATTCAAAGTTGGTGCGTCACTATTTTTATATTCTTCTTTGCTCATATTAAGTTTGGGAGCAATTTCAGGATTATATAATTGTCTGTTTTTGAATCCGCCATAATTGAATGTTCTTGCAATTCCAATGGCTCCAATAGCATCTAATCTATCGGCATCCTGAACTATTTGTAGTTCAATAGAATTGAATTTCTTTTCAAAATTTCCGCCTTTGAAAGAAATGTTCTCAATGATATTTACAACATGAACAATAATTTCTTCAGTTGCATTTTGCGATTCCAAAAACTCACGAGCTACTCTTGGACCAATCGTTTCGTCGCCATCGTTAAACTTACTGTCTGCAATATCGTGAAGTAATGCTCCAAGTTTTACTACTTTTAAATCACATTGTTCTGAATTGGCAATTAACATCGCGTTTTTATAAACGCGTTGCATGTGAAACCAGTCATGACCAGCTTCAGCACCTTTTAATTTATCTTTTACAAAAAGAATGGTGTTGTCTATTAAATTATTCATTTGTTATTTTTATCGAAATTTTATGAATTAAAAAATGTTGATTTTTGAGGATTAACTTCAAAAATCAACATATATATTCTTTTCTCTATTTTCTATTTTCCTTATCTAACTAAAGCAGGTTGTACCCATTTAAAAATATAATTCTCTTCCGGTAAAACCAATCTTTCTGAAACTTTAGCCATTCTACCTGGTAATTTCATTAGATAATCTCTTGCTTTTTCAGCTTCATCTGTTAGGTTTCCTATTTTATCAATCTGCCATTTTTCGATTAATTTTTGCATGATTTCTACATAATCATTGGCGGTATAAACACCTAATTTTTGAGCAGAATTAGAAAATTGCTCAAAAGCTGTTCCGATTTTTTCTCCAGATTCTCTTAAGAAACCAGCTGGCATTATAATTTTTTGCTTCATCATGTATTGAAAAGCCAACATCATTTCGGATGGATCTACTTTAAAAATTTGATCTACAAATTCACAATAAGCATGATGATGACGCATTTCATCGCCTGCAATTAATTTACAAACTTTGGCTAATTTTTTATCACCATAATCTTTGGCAATTTGAGAAACTCTGTTGTGCGAAACATAGGTTGCTAATTCTTGAAAACTAGTATAAACAAAGTTTTTGTATGGATCGCGACCTGTTCCAATATCAAATCCATCGGCTATTAAATGCTGTGTAGTAATTTCAACTTCACGCATGTTTACTCTTCCCGATAGGTATAAATATTTATTCAATAAATCGCCGTGACGGTTTTCTTCACTTGTCCATTGACGAATCCATCTTGACCAACCGTTTCGTTCTACATTGTCAATTCCTTCTACGTCCATTAACCATGATTCGTAGGTAGGAAGTGCTTCTTCTGTAATAGTATCGCCAACCATCGCTACCCAAAAATCATAAGGTAAATCCTTAGCAATTTCTTGAATTTCTTTAACATCTTCAAAGAAAGTATCACTTTGTGCATCTGGCAAAAAATCGGATGGTTGCCAAATAGTTTCAATTGGAATTAAAAATTTATCGACAAATTCATCGACTTTGGAATCTAAAAATTGCATTACTTCTAGACGTACATTTTTTATAGACATATTTAATATTTTAGTGATTGAACAATAGCTTTTTCAGTTTTTTCCATTAATTCATTAAATGAAAAATCTTTTACAGCAATTGGTTCGTGTATTATGAATTCTAATTTATTTCCTAATCCCATCGGAAAGGCTCCAAATTTAACCATTTTCCATGAATTATTTATTGAAATTGGGACAACATAAGCAGAAGGCGCATATTTACACAGAATTTTTAATCCGCTTTGTGCGAATTCTTTTGGTTTTCCATCTTTACTTCGAGTTCCTTCCGGAAAAATTACTGCTGTACGATTGTGCTTCTCAATATATTCTGACAATCCTTTTATTAATGGAATTGCTTGTTTTGGGTCTTTTCTATCTATCAAAATTGAACCGCCGTGACGTAAATTATAAGAAACACTTGGAATTCCTTTTCCGAGTTCTTTCTTGCTTACAAACTTGGCGTGATGTTTTCTCAAATACCAAATTATTCCAACAATATCATACAAACTTTGGTGATTTGCTACAAAAATAACAGGCACATTTTCAGGAATTAAATTCTTATTTTTAAACGTATAAGTTGTTCCTAAAAGATTAGTGCATTTTGTTAAAAAGAAATTTAAATAATCTACACTTTTTTTGTGCGCTTGATAACCAAACACATTAAAACATATCCATTGAATTGGATGAAAAATCACCAAACACAACCCGAAACAAAGATAATAAATGATAGAAATAGGATAGGATATCAGCTTTTCCATGACTGTTAAAAAATTGTTGGCTAAAGTAAGAAATATATTTTGGATGGAATTGTTTAAAACTCATTTTGATAATCTACTTTTACATTAAAATTTTATTTATTTTTACAAATTAAATGCCAAAAATATAGAAAAATGAGTTCAGAAAAAGAAGCAAAATTAAAAGCGTTACAGCTTACGCTTGACAAGTTAGACAAAACCTACGGAAAAGGAACCGTAATGAAAATGGGTGATAAAGCCGTTGAAGAAGTAGAAACTATTTCTTCTGGATCGTTAGGTTTAGATTTAGCATTAGGAGTTAACGGATATCCAAAAGGAAGAATTATAGAAATATATGGTCCAGAATCTTCAGGTAAAACTACTTTAACACTTCATGCCATTGCAGAAGCTCAAAAAGCAGGTGGAATTGCAGCATTTATTGATGCGGAACATGCTTTTGATAGAAATTATGCAGAAAAATTAGGTGTTGATATTGAAAACTTAATCATTTCACAACCCGATAATGGAGAACAAGCATTAGAAATTGCAGAAAATCTAATTCGTTCGGGAGCAATTGATATTGTAGTAATTGACTCGGTTGCTGCTTTGACTCCAAAAAGCGAAATTGAAGGAGAAATGGGTGATTCTAAAATGGGATTACACGCTCGTTTAATGTCACAAGCATTGAGAAAATTAACAGGTACTATCAGTAAAACAAATTGTACTGTTTTCTTTATCAATCAATTGAGAGAGAAAATTGGAGTTATGTTTGGAAATCCTGAAACTACTACAGGAGGAAATGCCTTGAAATTTTATGCTTCGATACGTTTAGATATTCGTCGTTCATCACAAATTAAAGATGGTGAAAACGTAATTGGAAACCGAACTAAAGTAAAAGTGGTTAAAAACAAAGTTGCACCACCATTTAAAATAGCTGAATTCGACATTATGTATGGCGAAGGAGTTTCTAAAACAGGTGAAATTTTAGATTTAGCAGTTGAATTTGAAATTGTTAAAAAAGCTGGTTCATGGTTTAGTTATGGTGAAACCAAATTAGGACAAGGTCGCGATGCTGTTAAGTCGTTAATAAAAGACAACCCAGAATTAGCAGATGAACTTGAAGTTAAAATTAAAGCACGAATTAAAGAAAATAACGCATAAAAATTAAATCACGCCTTGAGCGTGATTTTTTTTTTATACTTTCACGCAACCTTTTCATACTTTTTACATCTAACAATAAAAAACATATTACAATGAAACCTATTTTTTTAATTTTAGCTGTTAGTTTTTTGATTGTATCTTGTAATGCAGACTATCAAGAACCTGAACAAACCCTTGAAACACTACCAGTAAGTCAGGTCGCTATGCCTACACAATATGCAAAAGATAGTATTACTGAAATTCCTGTAAGTTATATTAGACCAACAGTTTGTCATAGTTTTTATGACTTTTATTACTATAGAGAAAACCTAAACAGAACTGTAGCTATTATTGCTTTAAAACAAAATAGTGGAAATTGCCCTGCAAGCCAAACAACATACACTATGCCATTAAAATTCAAACCGGCAGCTTTAGGAACCTATCATTTTAAATTTTGGACAGGAACAAATGCAAGTGGTGTCGATCAATATACAGAATATGATGCTATAGTAAATCATTAACTAATTTAACTTGACAATAGAGCAACTCATAAATGATTGTAAGAAAAACGATATTAAAGCACAAGAACAGTTATACAAGCAATTTGCTCCAAAAATGTTCTCCGTATGCTTAAAATATTCGCGCAGTTATGCAGAAGCTCAAGACCATTTACAAGATGCATTTTTATTAGTTTTTGAAAAAATACATTTATTTGAGTTTAAAGGTTCATTTGATGGTTGGATAAAACGAGTTATAATAAATCATGTGCTTCAACAATATCGGAATAAAAGTTTTCTCAGCTTAATTGATGAAGACATTATTGAAGAAGTTGAAGTAGAATTTGACGATGAAATTTCAATGGAGTTTCTGATGAAAATCATTCAAGAATTGCCTGACAGATATCGATTGGTTTTCAACTTAAATGTATTTGAAAATTATTCACATCAAGAAATTGCAGATACTCTCGGAATTACTGTTGGAACATCAAAATCAAATTTGTCGAGAGCCAAAATGATACTAAAAGAAAAAATAGAAAATAATACGGGCAGTGCAAAAATGCCTTCTATAAAATGAGTGAAAGAAAAAACATAAATAACCTCTTTCAAGAAAAATTTGAAAATTTCGAGGTAACTCCAGACAAAATGGTTTGGACAAACATTGAAAGCAAATTAAAAGAAAAGAAAAAAAGAAGAGTAATTCCATTTTGGTGGAAATTATCAGGTATTGCTGCTGCTTTGCTGATTAGTTTCTTTGTTTATAATAATTATTCTAAACCACTTTTGAATATCGAAAATAGTGTTGCAAATCATGAGAAAGATAATGCTAAAACTAATGACAATTCTGTAAATAAAACTTCGGGTAAAACTAAAAACAGTGCTGAATTAAATGATCTAAACCATGAAAACACAATTGAAGTAAACACTAGTAAAAACAACGTTCAAAGTGTTGCAGTTTCAAATAAAAACAACAGCAGTAAAACAATCATCGTTGCAGTTTCAAATAATAATTCAAATGCTAAAGACAAAGCAGTTGAATTTAAAATTACAAAAAACAACCAGATTGTAAATAATGTAAACAAGCTGATAGAAAATAAAACTAAATCAACTTCAATAGTTAAAAATAATTTGGAAGAAAGAATTGTATTTCAATCATCTAAACATAAAAAAACAAAACCAATAAAATCTTCTGTTACATCAGAAAATGACAATTCTTTAGCTGTGAAATTGAATTCAAAAGAAAAACCAATATCGATTGACGATGTTACCAATTCAAACAAAGAATCCAATATCAGTATTGCAAAAAACAATACAAGAGACAAAAACAAATCAGTTTTAACTTCAGATAATACAACTGACAAAACAATAAATAAAAAAATTGACTCAATAAAAATTGCTAGTGTTGAGCCAAATGCGCTGGAAGAATTGCTAAAAGAAAAAGAAAGCAAGCAGATTACTGAACCAAAATTAAATAGGTGGCAAGTTTCCTCAAATGTTGCGCCTATTTATTTTAGTTCACTTTCCAAAGGTTCTCCAATTGATGATAAATTGGCAAATAATGACAAAGCCTATTCTGCCAATAATCAAAGTTATGGTGTTGGCGTAAACTATGCTTTGAACAAAAAACTAAAAGTACGAACCGGTGTTAACGTTTTAAATGTTGATTACAACACCAACGGAATTGTGTATTATCAAACGCAATCGGTAAGTGGTAAATTATCAAACTTAAATCCAAATATTGCTGGAAATACTATTGTAATTGAGAATTTGAGCAACGTCAATACACCATTCAATAAAATAGTTCAAAAATCGGAAGGAAATTTAAATCAAAAGTTGGGTTACATTGAAATGCCGTTGGAATTGACTTATAAGATTTTAGATAAAAAATTAGGCATTGATTTCATTAGCGGAATGAGCACGATGATTTTGAACCGAAATGAGATTTATCTTCAATCATCCGATTTGAATTTGAAAATTGGAGAAGCTAATAATCTTAACAATGTTCACTTCAGTGGCAACTTAGGATTGGGTTTTAAATATGGTTTATTCAAACATCTTGATGCTCGTATTGAACCCGTTTTTAAATATCAAATAAATACATTCAGCAACGACTCAGGAAACTTTAAACCCTACATGTTTGGAGTGTACTCAGGAATAAATTTTACTTTTTAAGTTAGGTGTAAAGGTTAGTTTAAAATTAGTTAATTGATGTTATTGCTTCCGAGTGATAACGAGAAAGAGCGCCTAGTTAAGCGCTCTTTTTTTGTGGATTGAATTTCTATTCTGATTTCAAACAACTTCTTAATTGAGGAATTCAAGGAAATTTCATATATTTGAATAGATATTAGTTGTGGTAACATACTAGTTGTGTATCAGCTGGCTAGCTCACGAAAAAAATCTACTAAAATATTCTGAATAATATAAAACCAAATCTATAAGTTCATTAACAATTAATATTTTGGGAAATTGAAAGCTAAAAAAATTATTTTAAACAAGACGGAATTAATACATCCTATTAGCTATTTGCTTTTTATTGGTTGTTTTTCAACTTTTAGTGCATTTGAATTATATGGGAAAAGTTACTCCGAAATAATAAACGAAATTCCTTGGTTAATTCTATTTTATATAATTTATCAAATACTAAACGCATCAAAGCGTGTGGAATTGAAACAGATGGAAATTGTAGAAGGAATATATATTAATCCTTTTGGTTTTATAAAAATCAGCAATAGAATTTTAATTAATGATATAAGAGAAATTGGAATCAACCAAAACTCAAAAAAATACTTTGAAATATTTGCTAAATCAAAAGAAGGTAAAATATTAAAGATAAAAGTAATTGCAAATAAATTACCCGCAGAAATAGAATTAGAAATCATAAAAAAAGAAATAAGTAATTTTGAGAATCAAAAATAAAAACCGAACGCAAAAAAGCCTTTTCCAGAAACTTTTGCCAAAAACAAATAAAATTTGAATTTAATACCAATTATTGGTATCTTTGATTAAAGTAAAAATTATGGCACGAAATACATCAATATTATTAGGAGACTATTTTGAAAATTTTATTAATGAACAAATTTCTACGGGAAAATATAGTTCAGTAAGTGAAGTTGTTAGAACTGCTTTAAGAGTTTTTGAGAAAGAAGAAACTAAAACAAAATCTCTAATCAATGAACTAAAAATTGGCGAAGAGAGTAGTAAAATCAGGAATTTTGACCGCATTAAAAATCTTGAAATGTTAAAAGCAAATTTTAAAAAATAATGCCAGAGTATATAATTAGTGAAAAAGCATTAGAAGATATTAATAACATTTGGATTTACACCGCGGAAAATTGGTCTGTTGAACAAGCTGATCGATATTATAACTTAATCATTGATGAAATTGAATATATCGTACATAATTTAGATATGGCTCTAGACTTTGGGAAAATTAGAAAATTGTATAGCTATTCAAAAGTTAAATCTCATTTGATTTTCTTTAAAAAAAACAAAGCAAATGAAATTGAAGTTGTTAGGGTTTTACACGAAAGAATGGATATAGAAAACAGATTAGCGGAATAAAATAAGATACTGCTAACAACTGCAAAACGATGAAGCATCAATCTCTCAAGAATTAAAATCCTCCAATTGCCTCAAAATAATATTTCTAGTTTGTTCTCTCAATTCTTTTTTATCGTCTAATGTTTTTCCTTTAGTTTCAATAAAATGATGCACTTTAGCTCTCAATAAACCTGGACTTCCACTAAAAAAAGTATACGACAATCGCTTTTTATTATCTCCAAATGTAATCGGCACAATCGGAATTTGATGTTCTATAGCTAATCTAAAAGCACCATCTTTAAACTCGTCCAAAACTATAGCTTCATCAGGAACACCACCTTCTGGAAAAATACAAATACTCATTCCTTGATTCAATCTTTTTTGAGCTCTTTCAAAAACTTCATGTCGGCTTTTTGGACTACTCCTATCTACTAAAATACAGGTTCTTTTGTAGAAAAATCCAAACAACGGAATTTTAACCAACTCCTTTTTACCTACAAAAACAAATGGATTTCTAATAACTGCCAGCATTAACATAATATCTAACATTGACGTGTGGTTGGCAGTAAGCATATAACTTTTGCCTTCTTCCAATTCTTGTTCGCGTTCAATTTTATAATAACATCCCATTCCTAATAAAATTCCTCTTGCCCATATTCGAGCCATCACAAAAAAGTAAGGATACCATTCTTCTTTTAGAATAGAAATTACCAGAAAAGGAAGCATTATAATAATAAAGATTCCCATCAAAATGTAAAACCAAATGCGATATAATGTCCAAAAAATAATTTTTAGTAGTCTCATAGTGTCAAAAATAAGGAATCGTAGGCAATTTTTCATACAAAGGTTTAACTTTGCATAAAATAAAATCAGATTCTGAAATTCAGAAATAAATTCAGAACAAGTTAATTCAGCATAAAATGGCAAAAATACTCACAGGCGTTCAAAGCACAGGCACACCTCATTTAGGAAATTTATTGGGTGCTATCATTCCGGCAATTGAATTATCTAACAATCCGGCAAATCAATCATTTTTATTTATTGCTGATTTGCATTCCATTACTCAAATTAAAGATGGAAAAACCTTAAGAGCAAACACTTACAGCACTGCTGCTGCTTGGTTAGCTTGTGGTTTAGATAGTGCTAAAGTGACTTTTTACCGACAAAGTGAAGTGCCTCAAACAGCCGAATTATCATGGTATTTAAGTTGTTTTTTTCCATTTCAACGATTAACATTAGCCCATTCTTTCAAAGATAAAGCCGATAGATTAGAAGATGTAAACGCTGGATTGTTTACGTATCCAATGCTTATGGCTGCTGATATTTTATTATATGATGCCAATTTTGTTCCGGTTGGAAAAGACCAAATGCAACATATAGAAATTACTCGTGATGTGGCTTCGCGTTTCAATCATCAAATGGGAGAAACGTTTGTAATTCCTGAAGGTACTATCCAAGAAGAAACAATGTATGTTCCAGGAACTGACGGAAATAAAATGAGTAAATCTCGCGGAAATCTTATCGATATTTTTATTGATGATAAAGCACTTCGCAAGCAAATTATGAGTATTGAAAGTGACAGTACTCCACTTGAAGAACCTAAAAATCCTGATACTTGTAAAGTATTTGCTATATATAAATTGGTTGCCAATGAAGATCAAATTACCACAATGAGACAAAATTATTTGGGTGGAAATTATGGTTACGGTCATTCCAAACAAGCACTTTTTGAACTGATTTGCGAGAAATTCAAAACCGAAAGAGAAAAGTACAATTACTATATGAACAATCTTCCCGAAATGGATGCTTTGTTGCAAAAAGGTGCCGAAAAAGCGCATTTGGTTGCTAATGAAGTTTTGAAAAGAGTTCGAGTGAAATTGGGATTTGAGTAATGTTTCAAAAAGTAGTTGAACTCAAAAGTGATTTATCAAAAGTTGATATAATTCAGAAACTAAAAGACATTACTGAAGATTGGTTAAGTGACAATAATTCAACTAAAAAATTTGAAGGAACTATAAATTCTGATGGCGTTTTTGAAATTCACCCAACATTTAATTATAATGCGAGAAATCAATTACGTCCAAAAATAAATGGCAGAGTAAACGGAGACAACTTTGGAGCTTCTGTTTCGTTAGTTTTTTCATTAGAAAAAAACACTTTCTATCTTATTTTATTAAGTATCGTGGCTTCCATAATTGGCGCAATAATAACCTATCTCATTAACTTTGAAATAAAATGGTATGTCTTTTTAGGGTTTCCTGTTTTATTTTTAATTTTTGCAACTTCACTTTATAACTCTAAAGTAAATGAAAGTATTAGCGTTTTGAAAAATCTACTTCAATAAATTTATCGACTGCATCTAATCATTAACAAAATCAATCTAATAACGAGAATAACCATAACAATTATTCCGCCTGTTGACATCGCCGAACTGCTGCTTGAAGATGTTTTTTGAGTGTTAGCAACAGTTTGCTCTTTATTAGATTTTAGTAAATAAGCCAAATCGGTATCTACAGCTTTGTAATTTGCCATTGAAATCATCATCGAATTTAAAAACTCGTTCTTAAATCCAAAATTAATAAGCGTACTTGACATTTTTTCGTAAATTAATTTTACTTTTTGATCAATTTCTGTTGAAGAAAAATGAGAAAGCAAATCATAAAAACTTCTGTGTTTGATAAAATTTATAGAAATTGTGTCATTCAACAACTGATTTTCTTCTAATGTTTTCAATACAAAATCACATTTTTCGGAAGTTTTTTGTCTTAATATATCTAAAGATTTTTGTGGTAGATATTCTTTTACGGCTAGAAAATCGTCAATGTCTTCAAATCTGTTTTGAGTCATTTTTTCATCAAAAAAAGCATCTAATGCTTCACTTAAAAACTTTTCAATAAATAATTTTACAGC
>CANCFZ010000048.1 GCA_947377425.1 Flavobacteriaceae bacterium | reverse complement strand
TTTATTTATGAAGACACTCCCGACCAAATTACCTCAACACAAGATGTAAAAGCCGACATGGAAACCGATCGCCCAATGGATAGATTAGTTTGTGGCGACGTTGGTTTTGGCAAAACAGAAGTCGCAATTCGTGCCGCATTCAAAGCGGTTGATAACGGAAAACAAGTTGCTATTTTAGTACCAACTACAATTTTAGCCTACCAACATTATAGAACTTTTACAGAAAGATTGAAAGATATGCCAGTTACTGTTGGTTATTTAAACCGATTTAGAACAGCTAAAGAAAAAACAGAAACCATAAAAGAACTAGCCGAAGGAAAGCTAGACATCATTATTGGAACGCACCAATTAGTTAATAAAAATGTGCAATTTAAAGATTTAGGTTTGTTAATTATTGACGAAGAACAAAAGTTTGGTGTGAATGTAAAAGACAAACTCAAAACCATTTCTGCCAATGTGGATACGCTTACATTAACTGCAACTCCTATTCCGAGAACTTTGCAATTTTCGTTGATGGCAGCACGAGATTTATCAGTAATAACAACGCCTCCACCAAATCGTTATCCTATAGAAACACAAGTGGTTCGCTTTAACGAAGAATTAATTCGCGATGCGGTTTCCTATGAAATTCAAAGAAACGGTCAAGTTTTTTTCATCAACAACCGAATTGAAAACATCAAAGAAGTCGCTGGAATGATACAAAGATTGGTTCCAGATGCTCGTGTTGGAATTGGTCACGGACAACTAGACGGCAAAAAATTGGAAGAATTAATGTTGGCTTTCATGAACGGTGAATTCGACGTTCTAGTAGCCACAACAATCATTGAAAGTGGTTTGGACGTACCCAATGCGAATACAATTTTTATCAATAATGCCAATAATTTTGGATTATCCGATTTGCATCAAATGCGCGGTCGTGTGGGAAGAAGTAATAAAAAAGCGTTTTGTTATTTCATCACACCACCTTATTCTATGATGAGTAGTGATGCGCAAAAACGAATCAATGCGCTAGAACAATTTAGCGAATTAGGAAGCGGATTTAATATCGCCATGAAAGATTTAGAAATTCGTGGCGCAGGCGATTTATTAGGTGGAGAACAAAGCGGTTTCATTAATGATATTGGATTTGATACTTATCAAAAAATCATGAACGAAGCCATTGAAGAGTTGAAAGAAAACGAATTCAAAGACTTGTATCCAACCGAAAATGATATTGAAACCAAGGAATATGTGAAAGATTTACAAATCGACACCGATTTTGAATTGCTGTTTCCAGATGAATATATCAATAACATTTCGGAGCGTTTGACTCTGTACAATGAATTGAGTTTGATTAAAAACGAAGAAGCATTACTGAAATACGAACAAAAATTAATTGACCGATTTGGCGCTTTGCCAAAAGAAGCCGTTGCTTTGTTAAATAGCATCAGAATAAAATGGAAAGCCACTGCCATTGGAATTGAAAAACTAATTATGAAACAAGGCAAAATGATTGGTTATTTTGTTGGTGATCAACAAAGTGATTTTTACCAATCCAATCGTTTTATTAAAATGGTGCAGTTTGTTCAACAAAACAGTACTATCTGCAAAATGAAAGAAAAAGATACCAAAAACGGACTGCGTTTGTTATTGACTTTTGAAAATGTAAAAAGTATTACTAAGGCTTTGGAGTTGATGAATAAGATTTAAATAAATGGTTGTAAAACTTCATTATTCGTTAATCAACATTGAATATTCAATATTTTTGTATTTAAAATCTGATTAGCAGTGGCTTCGAGTACCTCAGCCACCGCTGGACTTATTGTTTTTTGCAGACGTTCTTCCTGTTAGCTGAGGCTCTCGAAGCCAACATTACGAAAAACTTCAAAGTTCGTTAATCTACATTGAATATTCAACATTCAAAAATGTTGAATAACGAACGAGGAATGTTGAATTTTGAAATGCTTACCACAATGAACGCTAAGGATTCACACCAGCATGGGCAAAATAAATTGTGCTTGAGTATGGTTGGTTAACATTTTTTTTAATTCCATTGCAAGGTTAATCTAATTTGCATAGTACCATTACTTACATTTATTGTGGTTGGGTGTAAAGTTCTGTAGGGATTTAAATCAAGTCTTAAATCATTTATTGAATCATAAGGTTGTTGAATAAGACCAATGCTTCCTGCACCATAAAATATTATTTCAGTATTATAATATCCTTGGTTATTTGGATAAAAACTACCACTTTTATATACTTTAGTATTATAATTAGCAGTCGACATATCCCAACTAATTGGATAAATCATTGATGAGCTATGTGCCCAATTTTGGGAATTTTCACTTGAAATATATTTCAAAACACTTGAATCATATTCATCCAATTCTCTAATTTCATATTTCATTTTAACATAATAACCATTGTAGGTAGTTTCAAATTGTGATGCTGCTGAATATGAAGTTATTTCAACTTTAGATATGGTAACTAAATTTTTTGGACGTTCAGCTACAACTATACTTTTTTCTATTGTTGTGCTTTTTGAATCGTTATAGTCAATTTTGGCTTTAATTATATATGTACCAAAATCGATAAATGTTTTAGATAAAGTATAGCTAGTTGGTGTTATTTGGATATTATTAACATACCATGTAATAGTGGTAATATTTGCATTATTAGAATTTGTAATTGAAAAAACCACATTATCTAATTCTGTTATACTACTTGAGCTTTGACTCATGTCAAAAGCATAACTTTGGGGATTAT
This sequence comes from Flavobacteriaceae bacterium, assembly GCA_947377425.1. Classification (GTDB taxonomy): domain Bacteria; phylum Bacteroidota; class Bacteroidia; order Flavobacteriales; family Flavobacteriaceae; genus Flavobacterium. The sequence goes on along the minus strand of CANCFZ010000048.1, from coordinate 10,186 downwards.
TACTTGTAGGATTATCATTTGAATTGCTACAAGAAAATAGTACAGTAAAAATTGTTAAGATAATTGATGTCTTTATTATCGTTTTCATATTTATTAGTTTTAGTTTAAATAGATTTTAATTATGTTTTTTTTAAGATTTTTAGTCTTACAACGAAACAAAAATAGTTAATTTATCATTACACTCGAATCTCCCCCAAATATAAGAAAAATAAAACTTGCCTTTTATATCCAAGTAAAAAGAGGTTGCCCATCCAGACAACCTCTTTCTAAATTTATGCATTTGGCGTTGGTGCAGGCGTTGGGTTTATTCCTCCCGAAGAATGCAACTTTTTCAACATTTTAGTAATATTATATTCATCACCTTTGGCAGTGCCAATATAAATAGTTTTTCCAATGCCACATACCTCCGAAATAAAAACATACAATGCAGCATAATTGCCCTCATTGCCCTCAGTAAGCGTTTTTCTATCCTTCATAATTTGAGTTTGTTTATTACTCAAATCAGTCAAAACAATAAATTTATCAGCCAAATAATTAGGAAAAATAGCCTTCATCCCTTTAGAAGTAAACAAAGCCAAATTAGCATCAACAATTTGACCTATCGATTTAATATTGACCAAAGCACCTTCCATGTTGCGCTTTTTAATGTTTTTCAACAAAATAGACACTACTTTAGTATCCAATCCCGATTTTTTTAAAACAATTTGAAACAATTTCAAATCTTTTGTCATACCATCAGCTGCCAAATACAACTGTCCAGATACCGCCTTTTGCTCAACCAACATACTATCCGATTGCTCCAAATCGCGAACCTCATCGGTCATTACTTTAAAATCATTCAAATACTCCGCAGTAAAAGTGTGATTCTCGGCTTCAATTTCTGCCTGATCTCTTTTAAAACTTGCCCAAACCATATCGGCTAGAGGCACCATCTCTTCATGTTTAATACTCATATAATTACTTTTTTTGGTTACTTATTTCTAAAATGCCTTCCGAAACTTACTACTCGCTTTCCGAAGTCTTCTACTCACTTTCCGAAGCTTACTACTCGCTTTCCGAAGTCTTATGCTCGTCTTCCGAAGTCTTATACTCGCTTTCCGAAGCCTTATGCGCGTCTTCCGAGGTCTTCTACTCGCTTTCCGAAGCTTACTACTCACTAGCCTGAACAAAAACACTAGCGTAGAACTCAAAAAATCATCAAATCATCAAAAATGATTGAAAGAACTTACTGCAAAACTAGATAGTATTTTTCAATCAATCACTACTAAAAACTGGTGAAAAAGTATACTTGGCGTGGTGAAAAAGTATACTTGATGTGGTGAAAAAGTATACTTGATGTGGTGAAAAAGTATATTTAGATTGGTGAAAAAGTATATTTCGAATTAGGCTTTTTCCTATTGAGGGGGAAAATAAGTTACCATAGCTTTCGCAAACAAAATAAAAAACCATTTTCAAATAAAAATTATATCTTTGTTTTTCAATCTCTTACACTATGAAGAAATCACTACTCTTATTTATATTGTTTTTAACTTTTATCAATACTACTACAGCTCAGTTTATTCAAAACTTTGATGCCGCAACCACAACACCTGCAGGATGGGGAATAATCAATGGTGGTGATGTCAACACCTGGAAGTTTGGACCTCCTAACTTTGGTATTCCTTATAATGGAGCTAATGTGGCTAAAATTACTTTCACCAGTACAGCCGCACACAATGACTATTTGGTTACGCCTTTAATTACCGTAGTAGCGGGCGTTAATGACCAATTGTCTTTTAGAGTTTGTAATGGTCTTTCAAATAATGTAGAACATTTTGATGTAAAAATTGCAACGACTGCACCAACCAATGCGGCTAGTTTTACTACTACCATAATGACCGATACTGCAGCACCAAACGTTTGGAGTAAAGTATCGCTAGACTTAACACCTTATATTGGGCAATCTATTTATATTGGTTTTCATGCTACTTCAATAAACATGTATGAATTGTTATTAGACAATGTTGTTAGCGAACCACTTTCGGTTTGTTTAACTTCAACAGGGCTTAGCGAAAACTTTGATACCAATACCTCACTTCCCAATTGTTGGTCGGTGATAAATGATGGAGATGGTTACACATGGTCTGTAGGTACTCCAGTATCAGGTATCGCTCACAGCGGAACTAACGTAGTTCAAATACCTACTGGATCAACAGCACACGACGATTATTTGATTACTCCTAAAATGCATGTTGTTGCGGGTGTAAACGACAGAATCTCCTTTTGGGTGAAGGGTTTATTTGCTGCCTACCACGAACATTTTGATGTAAAACTTTCTAATACATACACATTATCTAGCAGTTTTACAACCACACTACTGCCCGACACCGTTGCTACTACAACTTGGACAAAATATACCTTAGACCTTTCCGCTTTTGCCGGACAGAATGTTTTTGTTGGTTTTCATGCGGTATCAACCAATCAATATTATTTACTTTTAGACGATATAGTAATTGATGGTTTACCTCAGCTGCCACCTTTCCCTCAAGACTTTGATCTTACCAACTCAGTACCAAATCAATGGAAAATTCTAAACACGAGTGGTGGCAACGCTTGGAAGTTTCCAACGACAACTACAAGTGGCGCAGCTTATACAGGCACTAATATTGCGGGCTACAGCTACATTCCATCAACCACACAAAACGATTTTTTAGTTACACCTGCCATAACTGTAGTTGCTGGTGTTAACGACCGCCTCAACTTTAGAGTATTAAAATCAAATCAGGGTGCTTATGTTAGCATGAAATTGTCTACTACAAACAATACTTCACTAGCCAGTTTTAGTAACCCTGTAACATTCCGTTCCGATGTAAATTATGGATGGATCTTATATTCTATTGATTTAAGAGACTATGTTGGGCAAACCGTTTACATTGGTGTTAATGGATATTATAATACAACTTCCTACTTTTCATTTGATAATTTTGTATTAGATAGATACGTTTCTAATGTATCTACCGATTGTCATGGTACTTTCAGTCTAACGGCACAAACGCCAATCATTTTAAATGGATTGGATCCTGCATCGCATTCTGTAATTTATTATACCAATTCCTACGATGCTACACAAGACACCAACACAATAGCAAGTTCAGGTGTGTATACTTTTCCTCCATCACAAAGTGTTGAATATTTTGCACGAATTGTAGATTCAACTACCAACACCTATACTATAACCCATTTTACGGTAGTTAGTGGTGCCATTTCAATTCAATTCCAAGTTTCTGATTTTGATATTTGGAGTAGTATTCAAGGTAATTCAACACCCTATTCTTTACAATGGTATCATGACGGTGTTATTTTGCCTAACGAAACCCAATCCAGTTTATTTAATATCCCCTATACTTACGATTACTCTGGCTATACCTTAGTATACACAGATACGTCTGGATGTTCAATAAATAAAGATGTTCAAATGATGCATCTAAATCCAGATACTTTTACTGTAAATGTATCTAATGGTGTTGCCGCAGTTACACCTTCTATTATCACCAATGACCCTTTATATATTCCAAATAGTTACAACCTTTATTGTAGTTTAAATAGTTCAGTTCAATCAGGTATCACCATAAGCCAAGATGGTATTATATCGGTTGCTCCAACGGTACCGCCTGGTCAATATACATTCAACTGTAATGTAACTTTATTTGATTATTATCCAAATATCACATACAATCTAATTCAGTCTGTAACTATTATTGTTCCAGTAAATGGTGTTCAAATGAATGCTTTTATTGATAACAATAATAATGGTTACAAAGATGTAGGTGAAGTGAATTTCCCAAAAGGAAAATTCAAGTATATAGTGAATAACGATGGCGTGAATAATATTATCATATCACCTGTTGGGTTGTGTACCGTTTATGATACTGGATTTACCAATTCGTATGATTTGAGTTATGAAATTGATACCGAATTTTTATCAAACTATAGTTTTGCCAACATCTCTTTTAACGATGTTACTATTGCTGGAACTGGAATTCAATACTATAATTTTCCAATTACGATAACTAATAATTATAACGATTTGTCGGTGACGCTTGTTCCGCTTGGCAGTCCGAGACCTGGTTTTCAATACGGCAATAAAATTGCTTACACCAACAACGGAACTCAGACCATCGCATCGGGAACTGTAACCTTTACTAAAGGAGCTGGAGTAACAATTTCAAATGTATCGGAATCTGGAATAGTTTCAACTACCAATGGGTTTACTTTTGATTTTACTAATCTGCTACCATTTGAAACAAGATACATCACTGTTGATTTACTAACCGCTACCATTCCAACAGTGACTTTAGGTCAACTGATAACCAACAGTGCTTCTATAACAGTAGTTGCTAATGATGTGTTGCCGTTGAACAATTCGTATTTACTCAATCAAATTGTTATGGGTTCTTACGATCCAAATCACAAAAGCGAGGGTTATGGAGACAAAATTGTTTATGCTAACTTTAGCGCAGACGATTATCTAACCTATACCATCCAATTTGAAAACACTGGAACAAGCTATGCAAGTTTTATAAACCTTACCGATGTTTTGGATGCAAAACTTGATGAAAATTCTATTCGCATGGTGGATGCAAGTCATGTTTACACACTTAAACGAGTAGGTTCTAATTTAAATTGGAATTTTGCCAACATCTATTTGCCTCCTTCTGTTTCAGGAACTGACATTGGTAAAGGATATGTTACTTTTAAAATCAAACCAAAACCAGGATATGCCATTGGAGATATCATCCCAAACAGTGCCAATATCTATTTTGATTATAATCCAGTAATTGTAACTAATACTTGCACAACAGAATTTGTGAGTTTCCTAAACAACGAAAGCCATGCCTTCAACGGATTGAATTATTTTCCAAATCCAGTAAAAAATAGTTTGTCAATTAATAATTCCTCTTTACTAACCCAAGTAGAAATTACATCGGTTTTAGGACAAAAGATGATAACTAAAAACCTAAATGATTTGCAAACCGAAATCGACTTATCCAACCTTGAAAATGGTGTTTACTTTGTTAAAGTCAAAGCTGACGGAGCAGAGAAAACCTTTGGAATTGTTAAAGAATAAAACATAAAAAAACCATCTTCATAGATGGTTTTTTATATAATATTATTAAAAAGTTACTCTCTCATCACTTTAAAATTGGCTTCTTTATCGCCATCAAATTTCAGTTTAAAGAAATATGTTCCTACAGCATAAGAAGTAATATCCACATAAGTGTTTAGGTCGTTTAGTTTACTGTCGTACAATAATTGTCCGGTTACAGTATAAACCAACACCTCAGCAATAGGTGTTTTAGAAGTAATCATCACCTTGCCGTTAGTTGGATTTGGAGAATAACTAAAATCGATATAACCATTGTAGTTGTTGACACTCAAGTTGGGCGTACACGAAATATTAGCCACAAATCCAGAGAAGTTTAAAAACTGGTCAGACGTATATTTTACAGTCAACGAACCATCAGCAGCAGTTGATGTAAACGGTCCAGGGATGGTAGTCCCTGTATATTTCCCTAACAAAGTCGCAGCGGTAGTATTGCCATTAAAAACCGATAGAAAATCATAATCTTGTTCAAAACTAAACTCCGAAAAAGTCAAAACAATATTGTTGTTAGCCACATTTGGAATGATGGTTCGAATCACCGTTTCTTGATCGGTATAATTATTAGTGACACCACCCGAATCGGCATAGACAAGACCACTACAAAAATCGGCAGCAGTAACAAAGAGTATCTTTCTACTTCCAGATATCAATCCAAAAGAACAATTCGGTCGCACTTCAACAATATAATACGTATTTGGCGACAATCCTGTAGCTAAATAAGAAGTTGATGTTACCGTCGTCCAAGTAGCAGCAGTGCTTCCAAACGGATAAACTGTAACTTGCCATGAAGTAAAAGTCGTTCCAGAATCTATCCAATTGATAGTGGCCGTGGTAGTAGCAACCGAATTAATACTTACCGATGCAACACTATTGATGCAAGTATTGATGCAATCGGTACTCAAGCACGTTCCGTTATTAACTGCATTCAAAATAATTGCAGCCGGTTGTGGCCCAAACCCATTACTAAAATTGATTCCTAATCCCGATACCAAATGACAATAACTCATTATGGTTCCCAAAGTCGTTGCAGAAGGTAACGTTGCCGGAGTAGTCATACAAGAAGCACCTTCGGCATTGGCACCAAGCGCATAAGGACCACAATTGTCAATAGCTGTATTATTGCCATTCCATACACAAGCATGCGTGTGAGGAGAGCCCAATAAATGCCCAAATTCGTGAGTAATTACTTCTATTGTCCAAGAATAAGTAGGTACTGTTTCAAACGAAAAACTAGCTTCGGCATAACTAAAATTATCTTGAGAACAAAGTCCGTTTATACCAATCGCAACACCACCTAATCCTATGGGTTCAATGCCAACTAATTGCCCAACATCACCATCAAAAACAGGTCGAACCTCATTAAATTTGTATAAATAATCTGTAGACGACGTTCCAACTCCTTCATAAGGATCTAAAGTAGTCCAAATGTATAATGATTTTATAGCTACGGATATTCCGTCGTTAGCATACAAGGTTTGCACATTATTAAAAACTGATGTTATCCAATTGGTGGTTTCTGTTGTGCTGTTATTATTGTCTTGATATAACGTATAATCAATTTCAAAATACATTGTTACGCATCTAGTACTAGTAGTGCTTTTATTAGCCGATTGCTTAGTGTTAGCGCTTCTAGATTCGTCATCTTTAAAACTACACTGAAACGAATTGGCTTTTTTTAAATTTGTATCGGCATAAATAATGTAATCTGTAGTGTTGTTTTTCTTGTCTAATTTCCCAATCACTACATTAGTCAATTCAGGACTAGAGATAACTCCGTTCAATTCATTATTAAAAAAGTTGAAAGAAACCACCGAGGCATAATCGCCTTTTACAATCCCACGATAATACACTCCTTTTTGGTAAACAATATTCTTTTGTTTATCAGTATCCACATGAAATCCTTCAGCAACAAGATTCACTTTATATAAATCTACAGTAAGTAATTTGTTATTATAAGGAATTGTCAGTTCTATATTCTGATAGTTATGAGCTACAATATCAGTAACCACATTTTTTTTAATAGTTGCGATAGTTGCATTACTAACCACTTTTTCCAAATGATATTCTGCACTGTTTTGAACCACATTCAACACTGAAAATTGTTTAAAAAGGGTTTGTTGTTTTTCTAATTCCTGAACCTTCTTCGCTACTTCATGCTGTGCAAATGAAGCAGCAAAAACAAATGATAAAACAATTGTAAAGATTTTTTTCATAATTGTAGTAGTAAAATTCAGTGGTAAAGTTAATGAAAATCAAGCAGATTACTTTCTCTATTAAAAATAGTAAAATGCTTCTTCAATATGTTCAATGTTAAAATTTTTAGCGTCTTTGTGCACCGCAATTATATCAAATCGAACCTCCACATCCAAATCATTAGAAACTACATATTCATTTACGGCTTTCACCAAAAGTTGGATTTTCTTAGTTTTGACAAATTCTTGAGGTAAACCAAATTCTAATGATGAACGCGTTTTAACCTCAACAACAGCAAGAATAGTTCCTTTTTGTGCAATTATATCAATCTCGGCTTTTTGAAAAGTCCAGTTTGTTTCTAGAATTTCATAGCCGTTTTGTTGCAGAAAATCTACAGCTAATTCTTCTCCTTGTTTACCTAAATCGTTGTGTTCTGCCATTAACTAGTATTCAGTGTTTAGTTTTTAGTGTTCCGTTTTGTTGTTAATCGAATACCACTTTACTTTCAACATCATTCACTTCAATAGAAACTTGTTTTCCTAAAATCAGCGCATGATTATCGGCCATATGTCCAGCTGGAAAATTATAAATTATTGGAATATTGTATTTTTTGGTAACATCGTCTATAATTTCTAATACATTTTTTCCCCAAGGAATTTCGTTGTCGTGCATTTTGGTCATACCACCAACAATGATTCCCTTCAAACTTTCTAAGCAACCATTGCGTTTTAAGTTCATCATCATTCGATCAATATGATATAAATATTCATCTAAATCTTCTATGAAAAGAATTTTATCATGACAATCAATGGCAGATTCTGAACCCAATAAACTATACAAAATAGAAAGATTTCCGCCAACCAATTCGCCTTTAGCTGAACCAAATCTATTCATCTGATCGCATGGAACGGTATATTCTAAATGTTCTCCAAACAATGCTTTTCGCAAACTTTCTTTGGCTTCTTCTGTTGCTTTGGAACTCACTGGCATAATTCCGTGAATGGATGCGTATCCCATTGTATTCAAATGACTGTGTAAAACCGTTACATCACTAAAACCAATAACCCATTTTGGCGATTGTTTGAATTTTGTAAAATCTAAAAAATCTATCATTCGCACCGTTCCATATCCGCCACGAACACACCAAATTGCTTTAATATTTGGATTGTCAAGCTGCGTTTGAAAATCGGCTGCACGTTGTTCATCCGTTCCAGCAAGTTGATTATTATCTAAACCTATTGTTGAGCCAATGACTACTTCTAAACCCCAATTTTTCAACCAAGAAATGGCAGGTTTTAAATTGTCATCAATGTTTTTACGTGCCGTTGCTACTATTGCGATTGTGTCGCCTTTTTTTAAATAAGGAGGAATTATCATCTTTTTTTGAGCTTGAATTGTTGGAATAAATAGCATAAATAATACTACTAATAAATATTGTTTTTTCATTTTTGATTTTGAAAACTATGTTACAAATATATAAATTAAGTTCAATTGAAATCTATTGCTTATTTTTGCAACTTATATACCGAATTTTATCATGTTAGAAAATCCAAAAAGATATACAATTACTGCTGCTTTGCCTTATACAAATGGTCCGATTCACATTGGACATTTGGCTGGCGTATATGTTCCGTCTGATATTTATGCGCGTTATTTGCGTTTGCAAGGAAAAGATGTTGCGTTTATGTGCGGAAGCGATGAACACGGCGTTGCAATCTCAATGAAAGCCAAAAAAGAAGGCATTACGCCGCAAGAAGTGATTGATAAATATGATGCAATTATTAGAAAATCATTCATTGATTTCGGAATTTCGTTTGATAATTACTCACGAACTTCATCTAAAATTCATCACGATACGGCGCAAGAATTTTTCAGAAAATTGTATGATAACAACGATTTTATTGAAGAAGTTACTGAACAATTGTATGATGCAAAAGCAGACCAATTCTTAGCAGACCGTTTCGTTGTTGGAACTTGTCCAAAATGCGGGAATGAAGAAGCTTATGGTGACCAATGTGAAAAATGTGGTTCCACTTTAAATGCAACGGATTTAATCAATCCAAAATCGACTATCACTGGTGAAACTCCGATTTTAAAATCAACAAAACACTGGTTTTTACCTTTGGACAGATACCAAGATTTCTTGAAAGAATGGATTTTAGTTGGACATGCAAAAGATTGGAAAACGAATGTTCTTGGACAAGTAAAATCGTGGTTGGACGACGGATTGAAACCTCGTGCAGTGACGCGTGACTTGGATTGGGGAATTGACGTTCCGGTTGATGGTGCAGAAGGAAAGAAACTTTATGTGTGGTTTGACGCACCAATTGGATACATTTCTGCAACCAAAGAATGGGCGGCTAGAGAAGGAAAAAAATGGGAAGATTACTGGAAAAAAGACGATACTAAGTTGGTTCACTTTATTGGAAAAGACAATATTGTTTTTCATTGCATTATTTTTCCTGCGATGTTAAAAGCCGAAGGAACGTACATTTTACCAGAAAATGTTCCAGCAAATGAATTCTTGAATTTAGAGGGAAATAAACTTTCGACTTCTAAAAACTGGGCAGTTTGGTTGCACGAATATTTACAAGATTTTCCAGATAAGCAAGATTCTTTGCGTTATGCATTGACATCAAATGCTCCAGAAACTAAAGATAATGACTTTACTTGGAAGGATTTTCAAGCGAGAAATAATAACGAATTGGCTTCTATTTTTGGGAATTTCATCAATCGTGTTGTGGTTTTGACCAATAAATATTACGATGGAATTGTTCCAAATGCAAATGATTTTAGCGCAGTTGACGAACAAACGTTGGCAGAACTAAAAGCATATCCAGCAGTTATTTC